>NZ_CP160454.1 GCF_040744945.1 Saccharothrix sp. HUAS TT1
AGTGGTGTTCCGGTCGGCCCCCCTTCCGCTTCCCAAACTCCATCATATGTACGTATGATCTCCATATGACCGCACACAGGAGGTGCGTGTGACCACCACCGAGACCCCGCCCACCGGCGACCCGTCCCTCAGCGACGACCAGCTCCTCACCGCCCTGTCCGACCGCCTCGCCGCCCACGGCTCCCTCATCGCCGCGTTCGACGAGACGCTGCGCCCATTCCTGGCCGCGCTGCGCGCCGACAACGAGCGCCTGTACCGCGAGGCCCGCGGCTGGCACGACACCTGGCAGGCCCTGCTGAACTCCCGCCGGCCCGCGTCCGTCCCGGACGTGCTGACCGACTCGCTGGCCCAGTGGCTCGAATCGCGGGGCGTGGCGATCGTGCTCGACGACGGGGACGGCGAGGAGCAGCCCGTGGCCCGCGTCGACATGGACCCGGCCACGCTGCGGGTCCTGGCCGCCGCGCTGCTCACCGACGCCCCCGCCCTGCACCGCACCCCGGCCGACGACGAGATCGCGGGCCTGCTCGCGCTCGTCGAGGACTACAGCGCCGCCTACGGCGAGCAGCGGTCCGCCCGCAACCACACCCGGCCCGTGCCCACGGCCGACGACCTGGCCGCCGCGCGGGAACGCGACCCCGAGGCCGACGCCGACCCCGACGCGCAGCCCGAGTGGCCGCCCGTGCCGGCGGGCGTGCGGGACTTCCGCAACGGCGATCCCGCCACCGGCATCAACGAGCGCGTCCGCCTCGACGTCGACGGCGTGCCGCACGTCGTCACCACCCGGTCGCTGCGCCGCCCCGCCGAGCCCGCCACCGGACAGGCCGGGGACGGCGTGTCGTGAGCACCCTGACCAGCACCACCGTCGGGTGCGACCGCCTCGGCTGCGAGGAGTGGGAACCGCGCGCCGACACCACCGCGGGCCTGGCCGCCGCCCGCCGCAACGCCGCCCAGTTCGGGTGGACCGTGCGCCGCGTCGACGGGCACGACCGCGACCTGTGCCCGGACTGCACCCCGCTGCCCGACCCCGAGTTCACCCCCACGACCGAAGGGAACCCTCGTTGACCAGCGACCCGACTGCCGAGCCGACGCCGCCGCGGCGCGAGCCGAACTGGGGGCCGATCGAGCGCCTGGCCCCGACCGACCTGCTGCCCGACCTGATGTGGATGGGCACCCTCGTCCACGGCGACCGGCGCATCGAGCAGTACAAGCACCGCGACAGCCGCCGCTACGTCAACGTCGACCAGGACGGCGGCACGTGGAGCGTCACCGTGCCCGCCGATGCCCCGGCCGACGCGCCGCCGCTGGTCGAGCCGGTCGACGCGGACCGGGCGCTCGCCCGCCTCACCGACACCGCCTGACCCGGCCCGCACCACACGAAAGGGGGAGAACACCCGTGTCGCACACCAGAGCAGCCACCCGATCCGGTACGGATCGAGCCGTGACGGCCGTGGTGGCGTGGGTAGCCGGGCTCGCCGGGCACGCCGCCGGCGACTACCTCGTCCAGTCCGGGCCCGACGCGATCCGCAAGCAGGACCACCACCTGCCCGTCGACCCGGACGACCCGCGCCACCAGGCCGACGACCGCGACCCGGAGACCCGCCGCCGCCACGGCCTCGTCGCCCTGGCCCGCCACGCCGTCACCTACGGCCTCACCGAGGCCGCGTTCCGCTCCGTCACCTACCGGCTGGTGGGGATCAGGGTGCCCTGGCGGGCGCAACTGGCCGCGCTGCTGCTGGAAACCGGACTGCACGCCGTGATCGACGACGGCCGCCTCGTCCGGTGGATCGCGTCCCTGTCCGACAGCGAAGGCTTCCTCGACCTCGACAAGTACGGGGTGCGCGCCGGCCGGATCTTCTTCGACCAGGCCACCCACACCGCCGCGCAGATCCCGGTCGGCGCGCTGCTCACCGCCCACCTGACCCACCAGGCCAGCACGGGCCGCGACCCGGCGGACGGCCTGCGATGACCCCCACCCCGGGCGACGCCGGCCGGCTCGCCGCGCACGCGCCACGCCTGGCCGTCGGTCACGAGGCGATCCGCCTGTTCCGCAGGCACCTCGCCGCGGGCCTGCCGCCCGGTGACGCCGAACGCGCCGCCGTCGCCGAACTCGCCGAGCGGCTGCGCCGGGACCAGCCCGCCGAAGCCACCGCGCTCACGGTCGAACTGGTCGTCGTGGCCCTCGACACGGGCGACCCGAAACTGCTGCTGCTGCCGTCCGGCTCGTGCGGCGGGCCGGTCACGCCGCAACGCGCGCCGATCCTGCCGGTGCGCAGCGTGCGGTACGGCGAGCAGCCCGAGCAGGTCGCCCTCGACCTGCTCGGCGACGTGCTACCCGGGCAGCCGGGCGTCGCGCGGCCGGTGCACCTGGAGCCGACCGGCGTGTACGAGCACGACGACCCGGCCGGGCTGCTGTCGTTCGGCTACCTCGTCGTCGTGCCCGACCTGCCGGTGTGCCGCGAGGTCGACGACTGGCGACGCCTGCTGGTCGTGATGCCCACGCAGGCGTGTTTCACCGGCGGGCAGCACCGCGTGCTGCTCGACGCGCGCACACTGTTCGACAGGTGGGTCGGCGATACCCGGCCGGCCCGCTATGACGGCTACAGCGACCCGCTGGTGTCCACCAGGGCGCCGGCCTACCGCGAGGTCCACGACCCGCGCACCCTCTGACCGACCGGCCGCCGCACCGGCGGCCGGTGATCCCCGACCCGAGACGCGAAGGACGAACGACGATGGCACTTCCCGTACTGACCGACGAGCAGCGCGCCGAGAACCTGAAGAAGGCGCAGGCCGCCCGTGCCGCCCGCAGCGCCCTGCTCGACGACCTCAAGAACCGCCGGACCACGCTGCGGCAGGTGTTCGAGCTGGCCGACCGGGAGCCCGACGGCGTCGCCGCGAAGACCCGGGTGGCGGCCCTCGTGCGGGCGCTGCCCGGCGTCGGCGACGTCGGCGTGCAGAAGGCGATGGAGTCCGCCGAGATCGCCGCCAAGCGCAAGGTGCGCGGTGTCGGCGCGAACCAGCGACGGATGCTGCTCGCCGCGCTCGACACGCTGCTGCCCACCGTCGACACCGGTGTCCCCGCCCCTGGTGGGCAGCCGTCCGGCGTGACCATCCAGTAGTCGCGGCCCATGCCGGCCGTGCTGTAGCGCAGCCGGTGCCGCACGACGACGCCCCGCCTCCTGTGGAGAGCGGGGCGTCGTCGTTGCGGCGCGAACCGGAGCCGGCCTTTATCGTCCCTGCCGCCTGTGCCACACCGCCGCTCCCGCCAGCAGTACGAGAACGAGCGCACCGACCAGCGCCGCCTGGGCGACGTCGAGCATCAGGTCGGAGTCGTCGCCGAACCGGGTGATCAGCCAGGCCGCCGCGCCCAGCCCGGCCAGCGTGCCCAACGCCGCCGCGATGCCGGCGAGCGTGCGTTCGGCGCGGCTCAGGCGCGGGTCGGACGCCAGGTCGCGTGCCCCTTCGCGGATCTTCCTGAACACGGTCCTCCCTCGGTCAGGCGAACGGGTGGCGCCTGGTCAGCGGCCTGGTGCCGCCATTGCGCAGCCACTGGCCGATCTCGGTGAACGCGTGGTTGAACCACCACAGCGCGGCCAGCGCGCCCACCGTCACGGTGACCAGCGACGGCCACCAGCCCCACAGCGGGCTGTCGGTCAGCCACATCAGCAGCAGCGTCGCGGCCAGCCACACGCCGCCGCCGATGAGCAGCCCGATCCCGAGGGCCTTCGCCAAGACGGCCGGGGCGGAGGTCAGACGGGTGGCGCGGCCGGGCGCGGGCCGGTCGACCAGATCCGCCCACGGCGCCTGCCCGGCCGGGAACTCCGGCATCACCGGGTCGGGCCGCCGGCGCTCGGGTTCCGGGTCGACGCCACCGGCACGTGGGTGGTCGCGGCGGGTCGGCTGATCGCCGGCGAACGGGTCGCCGAGGAGCCGGTCGCCAGGGAACCCGCCGGGCGGTGTGGCCGTCGCGGGCTGCGGGGCGCGGGCGGCGGCCGGGTCGCCCAGCGCGGTGCCCAGCCAGGCGTCCAGGTGCGACTGCTGCGCGTCGAACCACGCCATGCGCTCGGCCACCACCCGCTCGTCGCCGGTGGCGCGGCGCACCATCCGCTCGAACTCGGCGCGGGTCTTGGTGCGCAGCTCGCGGTGGCCGGCGTGCTCCTGGTCGAGCATGGCCTGGAGCCACGGCGGAAGTCCCTGGCTGCTGGTCATGACTGCTACCCCTGCTCTCGTGTCGATGCCGACCAGTGTGGCGCACCGCGGGCTGGTCGTGCACGCCCGTGTGCGGGCCGGTGGGCGTCCTGGAACGTGTGCGGCGCCCCACCCCGCCAGGCGGGTGTGGGGCGCCGGTCGCGCCTGCCGGACGGGTCAGCCGAACAGGGTGCGGGCGAACACGATCAACTGCCCGGCGGCGTCGCCCAGGGCCTGCACGGCGCCCTGGACCTTCGCGGCGGCGGTGTTCGGGTCGTCGAGCACCCAGAACGCCGCCACCACGATGGCGACGGCCGCAGCAGCGCCCTTGGGGGTCTTCAACTTGGCCAGCACGGTTTTCTCCTCGGTGGTGCGGTGACGCGGTGGTGGGTTGGGGAGTGGCGGTCGGCACGGACCGGCCGCCGGGTGGTGCGGGGTCAGAAGACGTCGGGGCCGTTCATGACGGCGTCGGCGTCGGCCTGGACCTCTTCGGGGTCCGGCTGCTCGGGGGTGGGGGCGTGGTGCTTGGCGTACCACTTCGCGCCGCGCTTCTGGCCGACCAGGACGACCAGGTCGCGGTGGGCGAGGTCGCGCAGCCGCTCCAGCACGGTGCCGCGCTTCGGGTCGCCGGGCATCTCGTCGACGAGCTTGCCCATCGAGCAGCCCTTGCGGCCCTGCCTGCCCAGCACCGCCAGCGCGGCCACGGCGATCGGATCGTCGTCGGCGAACCGCTTCGGCGCGGGCGCCAGGTCCGCGACCTGCCGCATCGTCACGTCCTGCGGGACTTCCGCGACCAGCTTCTCCAGGTCGGCCATGTCCTTGTCGAACGCGGCGAACTGCTCGTCCATGACCGCGGTCCACTTCGCGCCGCGCTGCTCGCGGACGTCCGGGTCGTCGCCGAGGGGAATGCCGTAGCCGGCGAACACCTCCGCCGCGTCGAGTTCCTTGCCGATCATGTCGTCGTCCTTCGCGCTGGTGCGGGTGGTGTCATCCGGGGTCGCGTCGGCGGTGGTGATGCCGGCGCTGCTGGTGGTGCCGTCGAGGTCGGTCAACCCGGTGCACGAGAGTTGACCGCTCATCAGCGCCGCCAGCCATTCGGTGTTCGTCCTGATCCCGGCGAGGATCGCGTCCTCCTCCTGCTCGTTGCGAGGCGGCAGGACGATGACGGGGGCCGCGACGTTCGCCGGGGTCATCAAGGGGTTGTCGGGGATCACGGTGGAACGCTTGGCGTAGGCCTCGCCCGCGGCTTTCGCCGACACGGCGTCCAGCTGCGGCCGGAACGGGGCGTAGAGGCGGGCCACCGGCAGGATGTCGCCGATGTCGCCGTCCACCTCGTTGTCGCGCTCGCGGATGATGAACCGGCGGCGGTGCTGGAGTTCGCCGGTGAGGATGTTCTCCTCGACGGCCTCGCCCGGCAGGAACCGGGTGGCGTTGAGGTGCTGCACCAAGTCGTGCGACTCCAGCGCGTAGGACATCTCGTTGCGGTTGCGGACCTTCATGCAGGTGCGGTGCGCGAAGTTCGCGAGCAGGTTGGAGAAGCCGTAGCCGTAGGTGTCCTGGGTGCCGCGCTGTCCCCAGCAGGACAGGGAGATCAGCTGCGACCGGGCCTGCTGGCCGAGCCGCGTCAGGTAGATGTTGATCTGCTCCTGGCCGAGCAGCCTGTACAGCTCGGGCAGCTCGTCGATGACGATGCGGATCATCGGCGCGAGGTTCGGGGTGACCAGCGAGCCGGAGTTGAACGCCTCGCCGCGGGCGCCGGCGACGGCGACGGCGGCCTTGAGCATCGCCAGCGCCTCTTCCGGCGTGGTGGCGAGCCAGTCGATGCACGAGCCCCAGTCCTTGACGTGCTTGCCCTTCTTGAGGGACACGTCGATGGCCCACACGATCACGTCGCGCTTGGGCATCAGCGAGCAGATTTCGCTGTTGATGTCCGTGGTCTTGCCCGAGCCGGTGAAGCCCACGCCGAAGTGGTGCAGCGCCCCGTAGTCCTTGCGGTACAGCTCGGCGGTCGCGGGCCGCTGGTCCTCGGTGACGCCGGTGTGCACGGGGTTGCGGATGGTGTCGAACCCCGGCATGTAGGGCGCCAGGTGCTCGGGGATGGGGCGGGACTCGCCGGCGACGGCGCTGTTGACCAGCTCGGTGATCTCGGCCAGGTGCTGCACGATCGGGTGCAGCAGCGGCTTGGACATGTCCCACTGCTTGCGCCAGATCACGCGCACGGTCACGTGGTTGACGTCGTCCTCGTCGTCGAGGATCGTCACCGCGCCCTGGCGGGTGCGGCCCGGCAGCGCGCCGGCGATCTTCGGGCCGAGGTCGCGGAACGTGTCCAGGGTGAGCTTGGAGCCGGACAGGTCGACGTGGTGGTCCATGCCGATCGGGGACATCTCGGCGTTGTGCACGACCTCGCGGTGGAACATGCGGGCGCCGTCCGCGCCCGACTTGGCCAGCACGCCCTGCTGCGGGTCGTTCCACTCGTCGAACGCGGGCCGCTCCTGCAACTCGGGCTTGCGGACCTTGCGGACCTCGGCGGTGCCCATGTGGGAGAACAGGGCGGCGACGACGCCGGCCAGGCCCAGTGCGGGGTCGATGCCGAGCAGCATGGCGGCCAGGCCCCACGCGCCCGCGCCGGCGGCGTGCCAGGCCACCGCCTTCTTCTCGTTCTCCGACAGGTCGCTCATCCACGTGGTCGCCCCGACCACCACGCCCGTGCCGCCGGCGATGAGCGCCCCGTAGGACGGGTCGACCTCCTGGGCGGCCAGGACCGCGGCCAGGGTGGCGGCGTTGATCGACAGCGGGCGCCCGTGGTGGCGATTGCGGTGCGCGAACGCCACCAGCTTCCTGCGCGTGGTCCGGTTGGCGGCGGCCGGGGCCGCGCCGGCACCGGAACCGCCGGTGCCGGCGGCCTTCTTGCCGGTCTTCGCCTTCGCCTTCGCCATGACGGTCGCGTCCTCTTCCTGATCGGCCCGTGCGGGTCGGTTCTCGAGTTGGTTGGTCGGAGACGGCCCCACCCGGCCCGCCCGCGGCGCTGCGGGGGTCCGGACGGTCGGGTCCTGGTCCCGTGCGGGTCCGGGTGGGACCGCCACCGGTCAAACAGCCGATGAACAGCGGTTATCGGCTGCCGGGGAAGAACGAGCCCTCGTTGGCCATCGTCCGGCCGCGCAGCGGCGCCGGGTCGATGCGGTCCTGGTACATGGCGTAGAAGTCCCGGGCCGAGCCGGCGATGAGCTGCCCGGTCGTGGCCAGGGCCGGCGCCGCCAGGTAGAGGTGCTGGAGGGCGAGTGGGTCCATCCGGTAGCGGATGTCCATGCGCAGGGCCAGGCCCAGCGTGAGCTCGGAGCCCAGCCGCAACGCGTTGGCCGTGCCCACGAGCGTGTAGAGCCAGTCGTGGTAGGTGTCCGGCTCGACGGCGTTGAGGTTCCTGAAAGCGGCGTTGAACTGCTGAACGGCGAGAGCGCCCGACATGGTTGGTCCTTCCGTGCTGTGGTTGTGCGTGGCCCCGCCGGTTCCGGCGAAGCCGCTGTTCCCGGCGGTGGCGCCGGTGGTCCTGGTGGTCGCGGGCCGTGTGGCCGCCGGCCCGGCGGTGGCGGTCGCCGCAGGAGGGCTCCCCGCAGCAGGGCTGCCGGCGCCGGCCGGCCGGCGGGCCGGGTGGTCGGGCGGCAGCGGGTCGGTTCGGCCGACCGTGCGCGGCGGCACCGGCGGTACCGGCGGCGGGGGCGTGGTGGTGGCGCGGGCACGGGCGATGGCCGCGTTCTCCGCGTCGATGGCCGCAGCCCACTGCTCCGCGGTCGCCTCCGCCTTCTCCGCCCGACCCAGGTCGGTGCGGGTGACGCTGCCGCGCTGCGACGCCTCCACCGTGCCCTTCGGCGCGACGTAGGCGGCGACCCGCATGATCACGCGGGCCTTGCGCCGCTTGCCCTTCGCGTAGGCGGTGGTCGCGGCGCCGGTCGCCTTCGCCGCCGCCCGCTGCCGGGCGACGCGGGTGGCGTTGCGGGCCCGCGCCCGCGCCTGTGCCGCGCGGTCGGCCGCCGCCTGCCGTGCCTGCTTGGTCGCGGCCTTGCTCCGCGCGCGGGCCTTCGCCGCCCCGGCCGCGGTGCGCTTCTTCGCCTTCGCGGCGGTCGCGCGGGACTTCGCCGTGGCCTTCGTCGCCGCCGTGCGTGCCTTCGCGGTGCCGCGGCCGACGGCCGCCGCCGCCGCGGGGCCGTAGGCGGTGGCGTAGGCGTCGATCTTGCGGCCGGCGTGCCCGGCGACCTTGCGCACCACCGGCGCGGCCTTGCGGTAGGCGCGGCCGGTGTGCTTGGCGACCTGGCGGCCCGCGATGTAGGTGCCGGCCACGGTGACGACGGCGGTGCCGGCGACGGCCCTGGTCACCACGGCCGCGGCCCGGCCGGCGACCTTCACCTTGCGGGTGACCTTGCCGCCGGTGACCGGGGTGCGCTTCTTGTACACCACGGACTTCGCCTGCTTCGCGCGGTGCTTGACGTCCTTGCCGAACTCGACGACGGCCTGCTCGGCGCGGGCCAGCGGTGTGTCCAGCTTGTACACGCCGGGCCGGCGGGTGCCGAGGTACCCGGCCGGGGGCGCGGTGGTTCCGGCGGCCACGGTCACGCACCCCCGCCGAGCAGGAGCACGACCCGGCCGACGCCGGTGGTGACGACCGTGACCAGCACCGCGACCAGGACCAGGCCGAGCACGGCGCGGCCGATGCGGGCCGGGTCGTTGACCGTGACCGCGGTCTGCGCGGCCAGCCACGAGACGAGGTCGAGGCCGACGGTGACGGGCACGACCACGGCGTGCACGACGCTGTGGCCGACCTTGCCGAATACGCTGCTCGCGTTCGTGGCCCGCTGCTTGGCCAGGTCGAGCTTGTCGGCCAGCGGCGGGGGCGCGTCGTCGGGGTGGCGGGGGTCGATCAGGCGCGCCGAGATCCGTGCCGCGCTCCAGGACACGCCCTGCAACCCGGTGCCCACCAGCAGCCCGACCACGCCGTAGACGCGGTAGCCGCCGCGCTTGAGCGGGTGGTTGAGCGCCTGGCAGCGGGCCGGGTGCTGGCCGCGGACCTCGCGCAGCACGGCGGGGTTGAGTGCGGCGTAGTCGCGGGGGATCCAGCGGTTGGCGTCCGACAGCCGCGCCTTCCGGCCCTGGGCCTTCGCTGCCGTGGTGGCCGGGTTGTCGGTGGCCGACGCGGCGACCGCCTCGGCCGCGGCCGGGGTGATCGGCGCGGTGCGCGCGGTCTTCTCCGCCGCCTTCGCCGCCGCCGTGGCCGGGTCGTCGACGTCGACCGGCGGGGCTCCCGCGAACCCGGTCGCCGCGAATGCGGCGAACTGGTCGGTGGTGATCTCTGTGCTGGTGTCGGTGGACATGGGATGGGGTCTCCTCGGGCCGAAAGCGGGAGGTGTCGCCGTGGGTTGGGGGGTGTTTCGTCGGCTCCGGTGCCGCCACCGCCCCGACCCGTCGGGGGGTGGTCGGGCCGGTGACGGCCCGCAATCGACGAAACGCGCTGGTCATGCGTGGTGGGTGGTGGCCGGCCGGAAGGGGGAGGTCCGGCCGGCCACCGGTCGTGCGCCGCCCGGGTCAGGCGGCCGGGTTCCGCTACTTCTCGATTCCTTCGAGGATGCTCATGCCGGCGATCACGGCCTGGCCCTCGCGGACCGGGGCGGTGGGCTGGAACTCCTTGAGCGTCTTGACCGTGCCCGACAGCGACGGCAGGCCGTTGGGCTGGAGCTCGCCGCGCAGGGTGCCCGCCGCGCGGCGGAGGCCGATCTCACGCACCTGCCGGAACAGCTTCGCCACCTCGGGGGACAGCGGGCCGACCGGCGCGGACATCTGCGCGTCGAGGACCAGGTCCAGCATGGCGTCGTCGTACTTGCGCACCAGGTGGCCGCCCAGGCGCAGCGCGCACGCCAGCGCGCACGGCACCCACAGCCACAGCGGCACCGCCTTCCACTCGTTCAACATCATGTGGGGCACGGTGTTGAGGGCGACGGCGACACCGAGGAACAGCACCTCGTAGCGCCACTCGGTGTCGCCGAAGCGCCGGTGCAGCCACGCGCTCATGCCGGTCGCGGCGGGCGCGGCCTGCTCGCGGGCCCGCAGACCCTCGGTGACCACGATCGACAGGCGCGCGAGGAGGATCAGCGCCAGCGGGATCGTCGCCAGCGGCTCCAGGATGCCCAGTGCGAACCGGCCGAAGCTCCAGGCCGGGACGTTGAGCAGGCGGCCGACGGTGTCGGAGACGTTGTAGGCGCCGCCGGCGACCGCGATCACCGACACCGCCACGAACCCGCGCACCGTCAGCGCCCGGCGGCGTGCTTGAACTGCGAGTTTCTTCGTCGCGTCGGTGTGCTCGCGCAGCCGCTCGTTCGCCTCGGCCGCAGCCTTGGCGTCCTTGCCGCGCTGCTCGGCCTGCTGCTTCGCCGCCGCGTGCTCGTCGTCCTGCTCGATGACCGCGATCTCGGCCTCGTGCCGGATGCGCCGCAGCGTCGCCTCATGCTCGATGCGCGCCTGCTCGGCCTTGGCCTCGACCTCGGCGCGGCGGACGGCCAGGTCGACCTCGGCCAGCTCCCGCTCGACATCGATGCGGGCCGCCTCGATCCTTTCGTCGACCTGGCGGCTGAACAGGCGCAGCGCCTCCTCGCGGCGCCGCTTGTCCTCGTGCTCCTCCCAGGTCATCGCGCCGCTGAGGGCGGCGGCGCCCTGCTTCGCGGCCACCTCGTTGGCGTGGACGATCGCCGCGTCCAGCTCCCGCGGGTCCGGGATGCCGCGCAGCAGCGCGCTCGCCGGCTGCTGCGGCTGCCCGTACCCCTGCTGCCCGTAGCCGCCGGTCTGCTGCGGCTGCCCGTAGACGGGGGACGGGCCGTAGGCGGGCCGGTCGGGCGCGGTCGGCCCGCCGGTGAACTGCGCGGACGCCTGCCCGAGGCCGGCACCGCCCTGGTAGGGCAGGTACCCGGCCGGGGTGGTGCCGTCGGTGCCGTGGCCGTTCGCCGCGCCGCCGTTCACCGGGTGGCCGTTCACGGCGCGCCCGTTGGCGTGGTGGCCGTTGATCTCTGTCGTGGTCATCGGGGGATGTGCTCCTGTCGGGGTCCGACCTGGTCGGGGCAGGTTACGAGCCGGTGGCGAGGTGGCCGAGGGCGTCCCACGCGGCCAGCTCGGCGGCCGAGGGCTCGACGCCGCCGGCCCCGGTGCGCGCGGCGGTCAACTCGTCGATCACGGTCAGGGTGTCGCGGGCGTACGAGGCCAGCAGGGTGCGCACCTCGCGGTCGAGTTCCAGCAGTTCACGGTCGGTGGGCTCGGTGGGCCGCCAGTCCTTCTTGCGGCCCTCGGCCATCGCCAGCAACTGCCGCACGCTCGGGTCCTGGCTCGTCGGGCGCGACGGGCGCGGCCAGACGGCCTCGTGCTCGGCCGGCCTGCGAGCGGCCGAGCGGACGGACACCGGTCGGGTGGTCGTGTCGTTCATCCGGGATCTCCTTGATCGTCGGGGTCGTACTCTACGCGGCGTAGACCCCGCAGGGCTTTCATTGCAATGAACACATTCCACGTGACGTATGTCAAGGCGAAACGGTAGATTCCTTGCAAGGAAGCACACGATCGAGAGAGCGAGTCCCCCGTGGCCGACCCCGCCTACCAGCGCATCGCCAACCGACTCCGCACGGACATCAGCCGCGGTAGGTGGAAGCCGGGCGCGAAGCTGCCGCCCCACCCCGAGCTCGCCGCCCTCTACGGCGTCTCCGTCACCACCGCGCGCAACGCGGTGCTGGAGCTGGTGAAGGAGAACCTGCTGTTCACGGCCCACCGGCAGGGCACGATCGTCCGCAACCGGGAGGTCCTGGACCACGTCGTCACCACGTCGCTGCTGCCCGACCGGCCCGCCTCGTCGAGCACCGACGTGTTCGTGGAGGTCGTGCGCCGCGCAGGCCGGGCGGCCGACAAGCAGTTCTCCATGTGGGCCGAGCCCGCCACGCCGCGCGTCGCCGGCTGGCTCGGCCTGACCGCCCCGGACGACTGGGTGGTGGTGCGCCGCGTGGAACAGATCGTCGACGGCGAGACCTGGGGCGTGGAGACCTCCTACTACCCCCGTGAACTGGCGCGACTCTGCGGTCTCGACGTGCCGCACGACATCCCCGAGGGCACCACCCGGCGCATGGCCGACCGGAACCACGGCGAGACCTCCTGGGTCGACCTCAACACCACCCGCCCCGCCGGCCGGGAGGAGGCCGAGCTGCTGCGCATCGCCGTCGGCACCTACATCGAGGACCGCGTGCGCATCGGCGCCAACCACGAGCAGATCACCCGCGCCACCCACGTGGTGCGCACCGCCGACCGCAACCGGGTCATCTACGAACTCGGCGACCGCACCGGCATCGAGCGCATCAACAAGGCTTTGACCAGCGCGAAGGTCATCGGCCGCACCGAGGGCCAGGCGCACGCCGACGCGCCCGCGGTCGACGTCGACCCGGGCGACACACCGGGCGCGGGCGAGGACGCGTGAGCATCCGCATCCGCCGCGCCACGGCCGACGACGTCCCCGCGATCGTCGACTGGCGCCGCCAGGCCGCCGCCTGGCTCGCCGCGCAGGGCTCCGACCAGTGGTCCGACGCCGGTCTGTCCCGCACGGCGTTCACCGACCGCGTGCACGCCTCCATCACCCGCGGCGAAACCTGGATCGCCGAACTCGACGGCCGCCCCGTCGGCACCATCGCCGTCGACGACCACGCCGACCCCGGCCTGTGGACCCCCGATGAACTGCGCGAATCCGTCATCGTCCACCGGATGATCACCGCGCCCGGGGTGCGCGGCGCCCGCACCGGCGTCGGCGAGGCCCTGCTCGACCAAGCCGACGCCGTCGCCCGCGACCGCGTCCGGACCTGGGTTCGGCTCGACGCCTGGACCACCAACACCCGCCTGCACGACTACTACCGGGGCCGCGGCTTCCGCCTCGTGCGCGTCGCCGACCCCACCCGCCCGTCCTCCGCCCTGTTCGAACGCCCCGTCCCGGTCGCCCCGCGCCGACCGGTGACGGTCCACGTCGAGGACCCGACCGCACCGGCCGTGAAGGACACGCGATGAGCCGGGCCGGCGATTTGCAAAACGAGGGTCTAGGCTCGCTCTCGGTCCCCACCACCCGCAACACCGCCATCACGGAGTGTCACATGACGCAGCCCTCGGTCACCATCGGCGAGTTCAACGCGAACATCAGCCGCAAGCTGGGGTCGGTCTACCACTCCGGCGAGGCGTTGCCGATCACCAACAGCCGCCACCCCGGCGACTACGTCGTGGTCGCGCCGACCTGGCTGTGGAACGCGATGGTCGACGCCCTCGGCGGCCCGGACGGGCTGCGTGAACTGCGCGAACAGCACCAGCTCGCGCTCGACGTGCACGGACAGGAGCGCGCGGCATGATCACCTAGACGAAGCACCCCGTCGTGGTGGGGGCGTACGGCGCTTGGCGAATCGTGGCCGGCCGTGGGCGCACCCGCGCCGTAAGGCCACCCTCCCCATACCCAGGGAGACGACGCCACCACGACAAAACAGCACTTGAACAGCAGAAACGCCCCGGACGTCAGGTTTGGCCGCCTTCGTCGCCCGGAGCGTTTCCCCCACTGAAACACGTGACCGGCCTGCTAAGGACCGGACACCACGCTGTGATGCGCGCGCTTCCGTGATCCTAGCGGAAGTCGGGCGCTGTCACACCTGGCGTGGTGTGTGACACCGAACCCGGCGGTCACGTGTCCCCAACCCAGGGATACAGGCCATGACCAGCGAAAACACGCCACCCGACGACCCCGTACGCGGTACCGACGACCTTCGACGCCTTGCCGTCGAGACCGGTGACCGATTCACGACCCTGCTGCTCGACCCCACGATCGACCCCACGATCGACCACACCACGTTCCGGTGCCGTTACCTCGCCGAGAGCAGCGGCACGGTCAAGATCGGCGTGTCGGCCGATCCGACCCGCCGGCTGGCCGCGCTGCGGGGCGCGAGCACCGCGGACCTCGCCCTGCTCTGGCACACCGAGGACGGCCGGGACCTCGAACGCGACCTGCACGAGCGCTTCGCCGACCGGCGGGTGCGCGGGGAGTGGTTCGACTTCGCCGGCCGGGACGCCGTGGCCGAGTTCGCGGCGGCCGTGCGCCACCAGCGGTCCGTCCACAGCCCCGACAGCGCCATGACCAGCACGGACGCCCCGGAGGACGCCCGTACGTCCCGGACGTCGCCGCTGCGGGCCGAAGGCGGGGTGCGCTGATGCAGCGGCTGCGCAGCCTCCACCCTGAGAAGTACACCCCGGTCAGCAACACCGCGATGGACCGGCTGCCCGACCTGCTGTCGCTCGGCCTGCTCGCCCACGTCCTGCGCCACAAGGACGACTGGGACTTCAAACTGGCCAAGCTGGTCGAAGAGAAACCGGGTTTGACCAGGCGCGACGCGTCCAAGGCGCGGGCCACGTTGATCGAATACGGGTACTACGTGGTGGTCAAGTACCGGCACGACCACAAGGGCCAGTTCGCCACCGACGTGTACCGGGCGGCCGAGCCGCACACCGACGAGGACATGGAGCTGCTGGCCGGCCGGTACAAGCCCGGCTCGTACACCCAGATCCCGGTGCTCGACCGCAACGGCGAGGCCGTGCGCGACGCCCGCGGCGTCCTGGTGCAGCTGCCCGCGACGATCACGTGGGCCGTGATCGAGTCCTGGCGCGGGGAGGAGCAGGTCCTCGACGACGGCGCCCTCACCCCGTACGTGCCGCGCAAGAAGGACCCTTCGACGGACAAGCGCCGGCGCAGGACGGCCACCGCCGACGAGGCGGCCGAGGACCCCGCCGACGGCGCCGGAGACGCGCCCGAACTGCCTTTCGAGCCTGTGGACAACCCGCCCGCGAAGCCTGTGGACAACTCCCCCGAAGAGGGGCCGGGGCACCCCCGCGCCCGAGATACCGAATCCGGTACCTCGGTGCGACCTGCGGAAACAGGCGTTGTGGCTGGTGGCTCCGAGGTACCGCTTTCCGACACGTCGGGCACCCGACACGTCGGGAGGCGGGAGGTCTTTAAGAAGACCAGTGAGAACACGATCAAAAAGACCAAGACCAACCCAGGGGGGCCCGCCCCCCTGGACCCCCCGACCCGAGCGACCCCGGCTGACGCCGGGGCCACTCGGACCGAACAACCAACGCAAGATCCGTACCTGGTCGACCACGCACCCAAGTTGGGAAGTAACCACCCACACGCGGGCGCGCAGAGCGAGGCATCCGCGGGCACGAGCCACGGCCCGGACGGCGGCAGCGGTTCGGCGGGCGGGTGGCGGGCGGCTCCGGCCGGGGTCGACGTCGACCGGTGGGTGGCGGCGGTGCACGAAGCCGACCACTGCCGGGACCTGGCCGGGCCCGATGCGGCCGACGCCCTGGTTGCCGAACCGGAGTTGGCGCGGGAAGAGGTCGAGCGGCTGATCCGCGCCCACCACCCGGAGCTGCGCCAGGCGACGGTGATCGCTCGGGCGATCAAGCTCCAGGCCGCGTTGCGGAAGCTCACGATGCTGCGCGAGGGGCGCGGGGTGCCACGGCGCGGACCCGGTTCGCGGGCCGCCAGGCCGGCGCGGCGGCCGGTGGTGCCCGAGCCGGTGAAGGCGGCGGGGTGATCCGCCGGCCGGCTGGAAACGGCCCGAAACGGGGCCTGTACGGCACGCAGAGCCGCAAACCGGCGGCTCGGCACCCGTCACACACCCCCGGACCGTCTCAGGGCGTCTCAGGGCCTCCGGATGGATCATTCGACGCACCGGCGGCGGGCGCACGGAAAGGGTCCGTCCGGGCGCTGAGCGGGCCGCTGCGCGGCGCGCGGCGAAGGGCCGGCGGTTCCCCGCCGGCGGGCGCGGCGCGCGGCTCCAGGGCGACCTCGGCCGGCCACTCCGATGATCGACGACGAGCGGCCGGAGTGGATCACCCGGTGATCCACTTCCGTGCTTCGGAGCGGGTCGTCGGCACCGCCCCGGCGGTGCTCCCGACGGTCGTCGTGGCGGGTCGGTCGGACCCCGTCCGGTCACGGTGCGTGGCGACGAGGGGTTTTGCGCGTTTTGCACACACGGGAATGTGCATATCGAGGGCGACTATCGCGCAGGCCCGCGCGGGCGGGCGCAGACGCGCGCGTGCGCGCGAAGAGAGGCGCGGGCCGACCGGTTTGCCTACCGCCTCGGGGTGGCCGGTTATGCGCATCGGGGTCTCCGCGGTGACCGATGCGCAAAACGGCGGGGTGCCGGATGCGCATATCGGGCACGGTGGGTGACGGGCGGCGACCCGAACGGGTGGCCGTGCAAACCGGTTGTAAACCAACTTGACATAAGCTTTGCAAGTTACTTTAATGTGGGGTGTGACGACACGGAAAACCCCCTTCGCCGAGGAGACCTCCCAGCGCGTGCTGGCCCTCGTCGCCGAAGCCCACCCCGACCTCATGGACCGGGTCCGGGCACTGCGCGCCGTCCGCGCCGCGATCAGCGCGGAGATCAAGAATCAGGACCCGAAGGCGGTCGCCGAAGGCCTCGCCGCGGGCATGAACGACACCAACCTGGGGACCGCGATCGGCGCCAGCCACTCCCACGCGAGCGGCCTCCGCAAGGCCCTCACCGCCACCCCCGACAACCCCTCCGGCACCACCGCCGACAGCGTCCCGACGGCCTCCTCGACAGCCGCCCCGGACACCCCGACCACCACCTCCTGACCCCGTCCGCCCGACCCTCCCGACCCTCATGAAGGAGCCCGCCGCCATGCGCCAGGACGCCGCCGTCACCGCCCTCACCGCCGCCGTCACCAAGCACTTCCCCCAGGACGTCGCCGACGCGATCACCGCCGACGAGGACTTCTTCGCCGCCGTCGCCAGGTACGCCGTCCGCGACCTCGACGCCGACACCCCCGAGGACTTCGACCGCCTGGTCGCCGCCGTCGCCAAGGACACCGAGGACCACACCCTGGACTGGCTGGCCGACACCGCCGAGTCGCCCACCGGCTGGCTCAAGAGCCGGCTCTGACCCGCCCGCCGACCCCATGACCAGGAGCAACGCCGTGTCGCTCACCCACGACCCCCAGGCCATCCGCGCCTCGCTGCTGGCGGCCTTCGACGACCTGTTCGGCAGCCCCATCACCCGGGCCCTCGCCGACTCCCACTGGTTCGACTCCACCGTGCAGACCTGCGCCGAGCACGGCGTGCACCTCGCCGAGACGACGGCGCTCGTCATGGCGCTGCGCACCGGCTCCACCGGGGCCGAGCTCCAGCGGCTCGACACCTGCGACCCGGACAAGGTCGGCCTGTGGTTCAGCATCGCGATGGACAGGCACAACCCCCACCGCCGCCCCGGCCGGCACGACCGCCTCGGCACCGACAACCCCTTCGACCTCTGACCCGACCCCCGAGCCCCGACCCGACGGCCTACCCAGACCGCCCGTGAACTGGAGAAACACGACATGAACGCCCTTCCCCCCGGCGACGGCGCACAGCCCGGCGACGCCCCCGAGCCCGAGCGGTTCGGCTGGCAGCCCGCCGCCGACCCCGACGAGGCCCTGGCGATGCTCGCCGACGCCTACCAGGGCGCCCGGGACCGCGCCGCCGGCCGGCACCTGCCCACCGGCGCCGAGCTGATCGCGCTCCTCGACGAGGAGCAGCCCGACGCCACGCCGCTGGGCTCCGGCCTGCTGTGGACGGTCGCCGGCGACGACACCGTGCCCGACCGCCGTGCCTCCGACCACGTCGCGCCCACTCTCGCCCAGCTCCTCGGCCGCGCCGCCGACCTCGTCGACACCCGCGCCGCGGGCCCCGACGTGCCCGCCCACCCGCCGGTGCTGGTGCAGTTCAGCAGCCGCCTGCTCACCGGCGAGACCACCGAGGTCAAGCAGCTCGCCCACCACCTGCTCGACCGCGGCCCCCGGCACGGGGTCACCCTCGACGTCACCCGGCCCGCCGACGAACTCCTCCTCGTCGACGGTGTCGCCGCCCTCCGGGACGACCTCGGCGACACCGCTCCCGACGGCTACGACTCCGGCATGTCCGCGCTGGTCACGCGCTTGATCCAGGAGAGCGTGGAGCAGGGTGAGGAGCTGTGGATCGTCGCCGGCGACTTCGGCGGCGCGGCCACGCACGCCGCCGGCCTCCAGGCCGCCGACTTCGGCGAACTGCTCCGCGAGGCGCAGCGCCTGGTCGACGCGCGCCGCGCCCACGACTGGACCGACACCGACCCGGACATGAAGAAAGTCCACGTCGCGTTCAGCCTCGCCGTGCTCGGCAACTCCACCCCCGCCGACCGCGACGCGCTCGTCACGCTGTCCACCCAGGCCGTGTTCGCGCAGGTCATCCTGCGCCCCGTCGTCTCCGTGCGGCCCACCGGCACCGCCGAGGAAGGCGAACTCACCGACACCTGGTCGGTCACCAGTCGCGGCGTCGAACTGGCACGCGTCGAGGCGACGACGATCGAGGAGGCCGGTCGGAAGGCACGGACGTACCCACAGGTACACGCGGCCGACCAGGCCGAAGGTGGCATCTCGCTCCGTAGGCTCCGCACAAACGAGCTGGGGAAGGGGACCGGCGTGCACGGCGACGTCGACCCGACCACGGCGTTCCGGCCGATCGACCTCACCCGGCCCGTCCTGGACCAGCTCCGGTCGCCCGGCCGGGACGACGAGCGCCCCGGCGAGACGGCGTGACCGGGCCGATGACCAGCGACGACACCACCCGGAGGCGCCGTGTGCGGTGGCGCGCCCTGGACCCGTTCTCGCGGCGGCAGCTGCTGCTGGGCGTCGCCCTGTTCGCGGTCCTGGTGACCGGCATCCTCACCGGCCGGGTCGTGATGGCCTGGCTGGCGCTGGTGGCCGCGATGCTGGTGCTGCACGACGAGACCGCGCACGCGGTGCGGCGCACCGTGCTGCGGCTGCCGCCGCGCCGCCGGTTCGAGCGGCTGCGGTACACCGCGCTGCTCGTCGGGTTCGCGGTGGCGCTGGGCGGCGTGGTGGCCGACGAGACGATGGTCGCCTGGGTCGGGGTGGTCGGCGGCCTGCTGCTGCACACCCCGGTCCCCTGGGCCGCCGCCCGCGGCCTCGCCCGGCTCGTCCGCTGCGCCCTGCGGCACCGCTCATGACCAGCACGAACCACACTTCAGGGAAGGTGAACCGATGAGGCGACTCAAGCGCCTGGTCCGCCGCGTGGCGCGGCGGACGACCCGGCGGGCGGTGCACACCGCCGTCGCGGTGGGCGGTGTCGGCTCGGCCGGGACGACCGCGACCACGCTGCTCGCCGACGGGCCGACGTGGCTCTACCCGCCGTCGCTGGGCGGCAGCGGCCTGGCCGGCATCTACCTGCTCGTGCTGTTGACGCGGCGGGGACGGCTGTGACCGGCCGGAACGTGCCGCGCGACGAGGCGGCGGAGGGTGCGCGCGGGGTGGGGCGTCGACCGGCCCGGCCGCGCCGGCGCACCCCGCTGGGCCCGTACCGGGTGTTCTGGCTCACCGCGGTCGGGGCGTTCGTGGCGGCCGGGCTGAACGCGGCGTCGCTGCTCGACCCCGACGCGCCCGCCTGGTTCGGCCAGGCGGCGCTGGCGATCATGGCCACGATCGGTGTCGGGCACCTGCTGCGCGCGGGCCTCGGGCGGGCGTGACCAGCGCGGACGTGGTCGCCTGGGCATGGAGCGGCCCGGAACGCTGACCTCGACAGTGAGCGTTCCGGGCCGGGTTCTCCCAACCCTCATGGAAAGGAGGACCCCAGTGTGTCACGTCCCGGTGCGCGCCGGCCCCGGAAACCGGGGAACCGTCGGGTGCGGCGTGCGCGTCGCGCCCGGCCGGCCCCGCGGGCAGGCCCTCGGAAGCGAGGAGTCGGCCCGCGTCGCCTCCGTCGGGTCCACTGCGCGCACCACCCCAATGCACACCTGCATCATATGTACATATGATGTAGGTCGCGCTAGGCTGGTGGAACACCAGCACCACCACGATGACCAGCACGAACCGACCCGAGGAGCAACCTCGTGACCACCGACACCAGCACCGGGACCACCGCCGACTCCGGCACCACCGACTCCGGCACCACCGACTCCGGCACCACCGACTCCGGCACCGCGCCGGTGCGGATCTTCCTGGACACCGACGCGATCACCGCCACCGCCCAGGCCCTCGCCCGCGACGCCGGCTGCCACTGGGGCGACCAGAGCACCCGCCTGAAGTTCACCGGCACCGCCCACCTGGCGCTGACCACCTACCTGCGCAACACCACCCCGCCCGGCGTGTTCACCACCGCCCCCGACGCCTGACCGCCCTCACCCCTGGAACATCGCCGTGACCAGCGCGAACCACCGAGGAGGATCATCGTGACCACCGCCGGCCAGGACGACGTCGACGGCGGCGGGCGCCGCGCCGCGGTGCCCGCGCAGCCGCCGCTGGACGTCGTCGGACACTTCCGCGAGACCGACCACCTGGTCAAGGCCGGGTGGACGTGGGAAGAGGCGAGCGCGTACGCCAACGCCACCTCCAACCGGTTGAGCGCCCGGATCGCCGAGCGCTTCGGCCACACCGTCGACCCGCTCAAGCCGCTGCCCATGCTGCTGATCACCCTCTACCGCAACGGCGAAGGCACGATCCACGCCACCACGCTCAACCACCCGACCAGCGTGCGGTGCGGTCGGACGACCAACGCCGAGCGCTCCGGCGAGTACATCAACTCCGTGCTCGCCCTGGTCGAGCGGAACGACGCCGCGTCGGCCGTGACCGCGCTGCGCCACGCCGCCGTCGACCCGTGCCGGCTGTGCGGGCTGTGCTTCCGCGACCAACGCCACCTGCTGCCCACCGAACACGGGCCGGGCTGCGCGCCACTGACCGAACCGACCGTCACCCTCACCCTGTCCACCACGGCCGTCGCCGTCATCGCCGCCCACCTCTCCCCCGGGGAAGCGGGCGTCGACCCGCACCACCTCGACCTCGACGACGCCGTGCTCCAGGAGCTCCGCACGGCGTTCCCGCCGTCCGCGTTCCACGAGTGGTCCACCCGCCTCGACCCCACCACCTGACCACCTGACCACCCGACCACGCCCGCCGGCACCCCTTCCCAACCCTCATGTACGAAGGGACACCGCCCGTGACCAGCAACGACGACACCCAACCGATCCCCACCCGACCGACCGGGACAAGGCCGACCTCGACCGGCCGCGACCCCCGCGTCCTGCGCCTGCGCGACGCCCTGATGCCCGCCCTGGCGGGTGTGCTGTTCACCGCCGGCGCGCTGCTGAGCCTGCACCGCGGCGTCGACCCGGGCGCCGTGCTCGTGCAGGCGTCCCTCGCCGGCTACGCCCTGCGCGCCGCCCTGCTCACCGTCACCACCTGCCGCCGCGTCGCCCGCTGGGCACGCGCCCGCGACCGGTGGGCCGCCGACCCCGACGCCGGACACCTGCCGGACTACCCGCGCACCGCCCGGCCCAGCCGGCGGCGCACCCAGCTCGTGTTCAGCGCCCTCGTCGTCGCCCCCGCCGCCGCCCTGCTCTGCCTCATCGGCGGCCAGGCCCTCCAGCTGCTGGTCACCAGCCTGCTCGCGGGCGGCACCCTGCGGGAGGTCGGCGCGCTGCTCGACGCCCGCTTCCACCCCGGCCGGGCCCTTCCCCACCCCCGGCCCTGACACTGCCTCCCGCCCCCGGCCCCACCGCACGCAGTGGACCTCCCGGGGGCGGGCGAAGGTCCACCAGCACCACCCCAACCCGAAGGACATGCCCGATGAACAGCAGGAACACCCACAAGCGGAAGGCGCTCGTCCTCGCCGCGCTGGTCGCGGTCACCACTGCGGGCTGCGGACTGCTCGGCGACGCCGACGGCGACCCCGCCACCCCGGCCGGCGCGGAGCACGCCCAGGTCGACGAGCCCGCGCCCCGGCTGCCCGGCGACCCGATCGAGGACTACCTCGTGCCCCCGCCCTACGCCCCCGGCTACGGCACCGACGTCCGGACCGCACGCGACCAGCTCGCCGCGCTGGTCATCGCCGACGACCGGCCGATGACGGGCTACCGGCGCGAGAAGTTCGGCGACGGCTGGAACAGCGGGCCCGACGGCTGCGACACCCGGGAGACCGTGCTGGTCAACCAGGGCCGCGATGTCGTCCGCGACCCGGCCACCTGCAAGGTCACCGCCGGCACCTGGCACTCGCGCTACGACGACGTCACCGTGACCGACCCGCGCGAACTCGACATCGACCACGTGGTGCCGCTGGCCGAGGCGTGGCGCACCGGCGCCGCCGACTGGACCCCCGAGCTGCGCGAGCACTTCGCCAACGACCACACGATCGAGCTGGTGCCGGCCACCAGGAAGACCAACCGCGCCAAGGGCGACCAGGCCCCGCCCGAGTGGCTGCCGCCCGCGGCGGGCAACCACTGCCGCTACGCGATCAACTGGATCGGCGTCAAGAGCGGCTACGGGTTGACCGCCAGTAGTGGAGAAGTCACCGCCCTGGCCGCCATGCTGGACACCTGCCGCACGGCCTGACCGGGCGGCGACCAGCACGAACCCGACCCGAAACGAGTAACGCCCGCCGGGGTGGCCTACCCAAGCACAGCCCCGGCGGGCTACTCCCCAACCCGAGGAGTACGCCCATCATGGCAACCTCCGGCCCGCGCGCCAAGCCGAAGATCACGAAAAGGCGCGGCGAAGTCCGCGTTTCGGCCCTCGGCGCACGCCGACGCCTCCAGTCGCTCTACGCGATCGGACACGTCGAAGCGAGCATCGCACCCCACATGACCAGCGCCGTCGACGGCAAGGTGCCGGTCAAGTCCGACACCCCGACCATCCCGCTGTCCGTGCACGAGGACATCTGCCGGGTGTTCGACCTTCTTCGGAACACCTCCGGCCCGCGCGCCGCCCAGGCGCCCGGCCTCGCCGAGCGGCACGGCTGGTACACCCCGCAGCAGTGGGAGCTGGCCTACATCGACAACCCGGCCTCCACCCCCGACGCGATCGTCGGCGAGATCGACCTGAGCCGCGGCCTGTGCCGCACGCACCGCGACCCCGACCTGTGGGCGGGCCTGGACACCAGCCGCACCGCGGCGGCCAAACGCATCTGCCGCGGCTGCCCCGTGCAGCGCGACTGCCTGACGTTGGCGCTGGTCAAACCCGAGAAGTGGAACACGTGGGGCGGCGTGGGCGAAGGCACGCGCGACCCGATCCAGAGGCGACTGGTCAAGGCCACCGCAGGCCGGGCGCTGCTCGGTTCGCCCGAGCTGGAGGAGGTGCTGGACCGCTACTGCGGCCCGGCGCGCACCGCCGGCGACCCCGCCGACGACGTCGACACGCCGGTTCCTGCGCCCCGCAGTGCCGCGCCCAAGGCGGCCAGGACCCGCGCCCGCGTCGGAGGGAGCGGGGCGTCAGCCGCATGACCAGCGGGTACGACCCCGCCGGCTACTACGCGATGCTCGCCTGCACCCCGCCCGAGCAGCAGCCACGGCCCGTGCTGGAGCTGCTGGCCTACGAGCTGCACCTGGTGGCGATGGGGTTGGAGGACCGGGCCCGACAGCACGAACGCGCCGACCCCGACGGCGGCAGCACCGTCATCGTCGAGCTGCGGCACCTCGCCGGCCTCATCGAGCACCGCGCCGACGGCTACCGGGCCCGACCCGACCCGCCCGGCGGCGACGACCGGCCCACCATCCCGCACCAGCCCACCGACCCCGCGACCCGCTACACGGAGAAGCCGTGAACACCACCACCACCAACACCTCGCCCGCCGCGCCGTCCGCGCTGGTCACGCACCCCGACCAGGTGTCCACGCCGATGCACGACAAGCTCCTGGCCGTCGCCGACGACTCCCACGTGATCGGGGAGTTCCTGGACTGGCTGCCCACCCGCGACCTGCACCTGGGCACCCCCAGCGAGGACGGCGAGCGGCTGCACTTCGCGCACCCCGACATCGAGAAGCTGCTCGCCGCGTTCTTCGGCATCGACCTCGGCGTCCTGGAGGCGGAGAAGCAGGCGCTGCTGGCCGCCCAGCGGGCCCTGAACGACTCGGCGACCGGCGACACCACCCGATCCGGTCAGTGACCTGCGCCACCCTCCCCGGTTACGGTGTGCGATCAGCACGACCCACCACCTCGACGGCCCCGCCCGGCGCACCCCGGGCGGGGCCGTCGGCATCCGTGCAGTTCACGAGCGGTGCGAGGCGACCGGATCGGGGGATCTGGTCAGCGCGGCACCAGCACCACGGCGTCGCGGCCCGGCAGCGACAGCGTGCCCGTGACCGCCTGGCCGTCGGGACGGCGCATCCCGCGCGGAGGGGTGACGCGCACCGTGGACCTGCCCGGGTTCACCGCCACCCACGCCCGGTCGAACCGCCGCGTCCACACCCCGTTCTCGCCGCGCGCCGCCGGCTCCCGCGCCGCACCCGCCTCCAGCTCCAGCCACGACGACCAGCCCGGCCGCCGGTAGTCCCCGCTCGACGGCGGTGACCAGCACGTACGCGGCCCGGCCAGCAGGGCGGCCGTGGCGAAGCCCAGCCGCTCCACCGTCGCCGCGTCCCGCCCGCCGATCTTGGTCAGCAGCAGCAGCCAGCGGTCCCCGGCCGCCGCGGTGCGCTGCAACTCCGCGAACTCCGTCCCGGCGAACGTGAGCACCCCGTTGTCCTCGCGCAGCGCGAAGTTCTCCTCCATGCCGCCGCCGTGCCGCGAGTGCGTAGTCCAGCGGTCCGCGGTCGTGTGCGACTCGGAGATGTTGGGCACGAGCACCTTGTTCGCCTGCCGCAGTGCCGTCCCGGCCCGGCCGAGCAGCCCCGCCAGGCCCTCGCGCAGCAACCGGTCGGTGCCCGCCCGGTTCCCGGTGCCCTTCACGACCTTGTCGGAGTACCAGCGCAGGGTGTGCATGTCGTTGTCGGCCAGCACCCCGTCCCATCCGTCGCGCACCACCTCGTCGACGACGCGCTTCGCCCACGCCTGCTGGTAGTCGGTGTTCCACACCGCCATCTGCCAGTGCTTCGGGTAGCCGTTCCACTCGATCCGGCGGCCGTCGCCGTCGACGGCGAACCACTCCTTGCGCGCCTGGTGGAAGCCCACGCCGGTGGGCAGCAGCGACGCGTCCCGCTCGCCCTTCGGGCCCTCGACCGCGCCCGGGTAGTTCCGGGTCGAGGACAGGCACTTGTAGACCAGCACCGTCACCTTCGGGTTCAGCGCGCGCAGCCGGCGCAGCTCGGTGAGGTCCCAGGCGTTGAGCACCACCACGGCGTAGCGCCGCGCCGCCAGCCTCAGGTCCTCGTCGGTCGGTCGGGCGCCGATGCCATACCACCAGCTCCGCACCGCCGGCGTCCCCGGCCGAGCCGCAGGTACCACGTCCGTGTCGATCTCCATACCGCCGATCGTGGCATTCGCTGCGTTCCGCCGCCTGTTCTGGAAGCGCTCTCTGCGAGCCGCCACGCCTGACTCGGCCACTTGCCGTAGTCGGCCCGCTGCGCCAGCCGGGATACGTCCACCACCCGTGAGCACCCCACACGTACCAGCGGATGATCGACACCTATCACCGCAGGTCACAAACTTGTAGAGACATCACCCGATATGAGGCTACCTCACGGTAACAGGGTTGTGACCCTGCGTACGGTTAAGCGCCGCCGTAACGTCCGCCCGGTGCTCACCTGGCTCCAACTCCTGATCGCCACCGGCGCGGCGGCCCGCCTCACGCGGATCGTCGTCGCCGACTCGATCACCGAACGCCCGCGCACCGCGCTGCTCTACAACCGCGAGCAGCGACGCGCCCTGCGCGAAGGCCGACCGGTCCCCGCCGCCACCCGGCCGAGGATCGCCGCCCTGCGCGCCCGCCTGCACCAGCTCGCCACCTGCCCCTGGTGCACCGGGTTCTGGGTGTCGATCGCCGTGGTGGCGCTGGCCTGGCACTACCGGGACCACGCGCTCACCTGGCTCATCGGCTCCGCACTGGCCCTCGCCTACGCCGTGGGATGGCTCGCCGGCAGGGAGTAGGCCCGTTCCGCCGGGCGCGGCCGAGCGGCCGGCGATGCCAGACGACGAAGACGAGGTACACGTTGACCAGTGTCGATACACGACCGTCCACGCCCGCGCGGACCGACTCGTGCCTTTTCGACTACGCAGAGTTGATCATCAAGTTGGCCCTCGACCGAGCCGGGCGGGTCCTGACCCGGTCCCAGCCGCGCAGCATCCGCTCCTACAACGGAGCCGCCCGCTCCGTGCACACCTGGCAGCGCCACACCGTCATCGACCCCACCGCCGCCGAACTCGACGTCGACAAAATCCTCGACCAGACCTACGCCCTGGTCGGAGCCCCCGTCGAGGACTACCAGCGCTGCGTGCGCCTGGTCGTCGAAACCGTCGTCAAGACCCTGCTCGCCACCCGCGAGCCCTACAAGCCGTCCATGCTCGCCGGGCTGCTCGACATCAACGAGTGCCTGACCGGTTGAACCCCGCCCTGCGGGCCTGAACCGGGCGAAGCCGCCCGCAGGCGGCTTACCATCCACCGCGAGACGCATCACGAACTGCCGACTGGCGCATCGTGGCCGGGCAACCCACCGCCGAGGGATGCCGCCCGTGCCCGGACCCGCCCAGCGCCTGCGTGCCGTCGCCGACGACGCCCAGCACCGCATGGCACCGGCCGTGACCAGCGCATTCCGCGACTACCTCGCCGCCGCCCGCACTGCGGTCCTCCAGCCCGACCAGCTGAGCGCGGCCCCCCGCGACGTCCCCGCCCCCCGTCCACAGGCGCGCCCACCCGCGGGCCTGTGGACCGACCTCGTCCGACAACGGCTGCTGCCCGTCGCCCAGGTCGTGTTCCGCCGCGCCTGGCGCTCCCAGCTCACCGCCGCCACCGCCCGCGTCCTCGACAGCTCCGCGCACGTCGCCCTGTTCCTCGCCGACACCGCCGCGCGCCTCACCGGAGCGACCTGGTCCGACGACGTGCACCAAGCCGTCCGCGAGCAGGTCGACCGCGCCCACCGCGAGCACCTTCCCCTGGGTGAACTGCGCGAACTCGTCAGCGCCGCCCTCTCCCTGCCCGCCTGGTCACCGCGCGCCGAGACCATCGCCCGCACCGAGGCCCTGGCCGCCGTCAACGCCGGAGCCCACGCCTCCGGCCTCGCCCGCATCGACGTCCTCGGCGAACCCCTGCGCAAACGGTGGCTCGCCACCCGCGACACCCGCACCCGCCCCGCCCACCGCGACGTCGACGGCACCACCGTCGACGCCGACGCCCCGTTCACCGTCGGCGGCGAACAGCTGCTGTACCCGCACGACCCGCGCGGCAGCGCCGCCGCCACGGTCAACTGCCGGTGCCTCGTGCTGTGGCTCGACCCCCTCGAAGAAGACCGCTACACCGCACTTGACCAGCACAGGGAGGACACCATGAGCGACCCGGAACCCGCCGGCGACCCCGTGGCGACCGGGTCGCCGGTCACCGCGGCGGCCGTCGACACCACCACCTCGTCCACCACCCCGTCCGCGGCCGGCACCGCCGAGCCCGCCGGAGCGGAACGGACCGCCGCGCACTCCGGCGACCACGTCCCCGGCGAGGAGCCGCCCACGACCGACGGCACCCCGGCCGGGACGGGGACGGGGCAGGACGGGACGGTCGAGGGCCGTCCGTTGACCGCCGCCCAGTCCCGGATGCCCGACGACCTGCACGACTACTGGGTGCGCGGCGAAGGCGCCGCCGAGATCCGGTGGGGCACCAAGGGCTCGTTCGACCGGTGCCGCCGCCGGCTGCGCGAGCACGTCGACAACGACACCCTCGACGGGCTGTGCGCGAACCTCCACCACGACGCCACCGGCAAGTGGCCCTCCGAAGGCAAGGGCCGCGCCGCCTCCGCCACCGACGACGAGGTGGTCTACAGCGGCGACCAGTTGGCCGCACTCGCCGCCGCCATGACCACCAGCCCCACCGCCCAGGCCGCATCCGCCCAGTTCACGGCCGCCCTCGCCGCCCGCCCCGCGCACTCCGGACGGCACGCCGACGCCGAGGACGACGACGGCGAGTTCGTCAACCGCACCGGCCCCACCGACCGGGCCGTCCGCGACGCCGAGGACGACGCCGAGGACGAAGCCGACGACGAAGACCGCGACGAGGACCAGGAGGAGGACGAGGACGACCGGGACGACGAGCAGGTCATCACCGACACCGAAGTCCAGGACCAGCCCGAAGTGCAGGTACGGCGCGGTGTCCGGCCTGAACCCCGCACCCGCCGGCGACGCGTCACCGCCGCCGCGACCTCCCAACCCGCCGCGTCCCCTCCCGCCGAACCCGCCCCGACGGCGACGCTCACCGCCGCGCCCCGCACCATCACGCCGCCCCGCCCCGGCGCCCGCTCCATCACCACCCCCGCACCCGCACCGGCCATGACCAGCGCCGACACCTCGCCTGGCGGGCAGGGCGACGACGAGCCGTGGGCCGTGCGCGTCGCCCGCCAGGTGCCGATGGAACCCGACCCGGACGCGTTCCGGCAGGAACCCGGCCCGCGCGGCACCAAGATGCACGTCGTCAACGAGCAGGGCTGGGTCGCCGGGTTCATCGCCGACTGGGACGCCCGTCACCGCGTCTACAACGTGCCCCCGCCCCACGACCCCTACGGCGGCGGCTACCCCAAGTTCCACCGGCACAGCGTCCGCACCGCCGACGGCGGCCGGGTCCTCACCGGCCCGATCGCCGCCAACGGTCACGGCGACACCGCACAGACCGACGTGTGGGCGGTCATGCAGCACTACGACGACCCGCGCCACGTCGTCGCCAACGTCGTCGTCCGCGAAACCCCCGACGGCATCTGGGGCTGCGGCGCGCTGCGCGCCGGCGTCACCCCGTTCCAGATCGCCCTGCTCGACACC
Source organism: Saccharothrix sp. HUAS TT1 (assembly GCF_040744945.1). Classification (NCBI taxonomy): domain Bacteria; kingdom Bacillati; phylum Actinomycetota; class Actinomycetes; order Pseudonocardiales; family Pseudonocardiaceae; genus Saccharothrix; species Saccharothrix camelliae. Next base: position 28,995 of record NZ_CP160454.1, read on the forward strand.
TACAGCCAGTCCGGGCACTGGATGCCCGGCCCGTCCGGCTACGCCGAAGAACTCGTCGCCTCCTGCTGCGTCACCGTCGAGGCGTTCGAGCTGCCCCCCGCGCACCGGCTCGGCGTGCAGCCCGAGTCGATGGCCGCCGCCGCCGCGACCGCCGCACCCCGCCTGGAGGACCTGCGCCAGGAGGCCCTGGTCGACGACGACGGCCGCTGCCTGGTCCTGGTCGCCGCCGGCGTCCTGGTCCCCGATGCCCCGCCCGCCGGGCCGTCCGACCAGCCGGTCGACGGCGCACGGGTGTTCCGGCAGTTCAAGCACGCCCAGCGCGCCGACGAGCAGATCACCGCGGCCCGCCGCCGCATCATCACGCCGCGGGTCATGGCCGCCGCCGCCCGCATCGGAAAGGAACTCTGACCATGTGCGGATGCAGGAGCACCGGGGGCGCCCGGTCCATGACCGGCACGGCCACCCCGCCGTCCGGAACCCGGTTCGAGGTCACCTACCCCAACGGCGCGCACGCCGAATTCGACTACGAGTGGCAGGCCGCGCAAGCGCAGGCGATCTCCGGCGGCACCGTCCGCCCCCTGTTCCCGCCGCACGTCGTCCTCGGCCCCGCCGCCGACCAGCCCAACCCCGTGCAGCTCGACACCGGCCAGCCGCAGCCCGTGCCGGCGGCCGTCCACCCCGCCGGCGGGCAGCACGCGACCGGCCCGTACGGCGACGGCGGCGCGCCCCCGTGGCCCGGCCGCACCCTCGGCCCGTACCCGCCGCCCCCGCCCGCCACCCCGAACACCCCCGGCGGAGCCGACCCGAGCTTCCCGGCCGCCGCGACCGCGCCGCCCCCGACGGCCGGACCGGCGTTCCCGCCCGCACCGCCACCCGAAACGGCGCGGGCCTGACCGGGGGCGCGAGGCGACACGACGACACGACCGGGTGAAACGCCTGGTCCAGGCGCTGTCGCCTCGCGCCCCCTGATCAGCGGCAGTTAGCATCCCTCACGGGCCGACCCGCACGCGCAAGCACCGCGGACCCGGCCCCGATCGCATCGTCTGGTGACTCGTGACCGGATGCACACCACCCCCAAGGTCGTGTGCTCCGGAGGGTCACGTGGACCACCTGTCAGACCTGCTCGCCGCCGCCAACAGCGGCGACGCCACCGGGCGGGCGCGCATCAAGCAGCTGACCCAACGCGTCCGCGACCTGCCCGCCGGCGTCGACCTGGGCAGCCTCGAACGCGCCGCCGGACTCCAGTTCGACGCGCTGCTCCAGCAGTACGACACCGACGAGCGGTTCCCGCTCGACGAGACGTACAAGTTCGACCTGCTCGCCGACACCATCGAGGCGCTGCGCGCCGTCGGCCAGGAACGCGTGCAGGCCAAGGCCGCCGCCGACACCCGCATCGGGAAGATCATCGACCGGGTCCGGCCGCCGCAGGCCGACGCCGAACCCGCCTACGCCGACGATCCCGGCATGGCCGCCGCCGCCACCGGCGCCGACCCCGGCCGCGACGCGCCCGCCGGCACCGGTGACCAGCCCGGACCCGCCACCGGCGCACCCGGCGCGGGCGCGTCCGGCACCGCCTCGGCCGCCGCCGACCCGGCGGTCTCCGCGAACCCGGAGGGCAGCGAGCCCGCCGCCACCCCGACGACCACACCCCCGGCCGCCGGCGCAACCGACCGGCCCGCCGACCCGGCGGCGCCCGCGACCTCGGCGACCCCGCCCGCGGCCGACCCCGCGGCGGGCACCCCGCCCACCACCCCGCCCGGCAGCCCCGCCCCCGCCGCACCGGCCGTGACCAGCGGCGACACACCCGCTGCCGTCGCACCCGGTGCGGGCGCGTCCGGTGTCGTCGACCCGGCCGCGCCCACCCCGCCGATGCCGCCCAGCGCACCCGAACTCCAGCTCGGGATGCCCGACCCGACCATCGACGCCCCGCCCGCGAGCACACCGCCACCGGAAGCCGCACCGCGCCTGCACCCGTACGCCACGAACCCCCAGGACGTGACCGTGACCCAGACCCCCGCCCCGACGGCCGGGGGAGACCCCGGCACGCCCGTCACCGCCGCCGCCGTGCCGCCCGGGGCACCCGGCACCGGCCTCGCCCGCCGCCCCAACACCGTCGCCGCGATCCACCGCGCCAACGGCTACCGCAAAGCCGGTGACCAGCAGCGACAGCAGACGCTGGCCGCCGCGGCCGCCGCCGGCGAACCGCTGCGCCGCTACTCGATCGTCGCCTCCGCCGAGGTCCCCGAGTACCCGTACGGGCAGCAGTTGTCGGTGGAGCAGTTGGGCGACGCCGCCGCGATCCGTTTCGCCGCCCTCCCGGTCGGGCAGCCCGCCAACGGGCAGATCAAGGCCAACGTCGCCCGCATCCAGCGGCAGTTCGCCGCCGCCGTGCAGCTCACCGGCAACAGCAGCGACATCGCGGTCATCGACGAGGTCGCCGACGAACGCCGCCTGCCCGGAAACTCGCTGCTCGCCGCCACCATGCAGCAGCTCCCCGCGACCCTGACGGCCGCCACGCAGGCACCCAGCATCATCCAGGACATCTGGTGCACGCCCAGCGAAACCGACTACACGCTGTGCCCGCCGCTGGCGACCCGCGAAGGCATGATCGACCTGCCGACCACCGGCCTGCCCGCGCGCGGCGGCATCCGCTACCCGGTGTGGACCCAGTTCCCCGAGCAGGCCGCCGACGCCAGCCGCGACGGCTGGCGCGGCCAGGTCGTCGTCTACCCCGAGACCGACCCGCTGCCCGGCAACGGCCTCGACGACCCGCGCTACTTCCGCGGCCCCGGCCCGAACAACGTCCCGCCGCCCGGCGCCGGCTACCCCAAGCGCTGCATCGAAGGCCCCTGCGTCGACTGGGTCGAACAGCGCGCCTCGCTCGCCTACATGTGCGTGACCAGCGACATCATCCGCGACCGCACCTTCCCCGAAGGCATCGCCCGGTTCCTGGCCGACGCGCTGCTGCACCACGAGCACTTCCTCAACGAGACCTACATCGGCTACATCTCGGCGCACTCCGACCCGGTGCCCGCGTTCGACGTGCAGGCCGGGCCCGGCGCGATCGGCTCGGTGTCGCTGGCCGTCACCGACCGCATCGGGCTGCTCGTCGCCTGGTTCCGCGAGCGCTACAAGATGGCGCTCGACGCGACCCTCGAAATCGTGATGCCCGAGTGGTTCCGCGAATACCTCAAGCGGGACCTGGAGAAGAAGAACAACAGGCCCTACGGGGCGGTCAGCAACGCCGAGATCGCCGCCCTGTTCGCCCAGTACGCCTCGCGCGTGCAGTGGGTGCGCGACTGGCAGCCGCTCCCGGACGGCACCCCGCTCAACGGGCGCGTCATGCCGCCCGACGGCTGGCCCAACAACGTCGAGATCATCGCCTACCCGGCCGGATCGTGGGTGCTGTCGCAGGGCAACATCATCCAGCTCGGCGTCATGTACGACTACCAGCTGCTGCTGGAGAACCGGTACTCCGCGCTCTTCACGGAGGACGCGTGGATGTTGACGAACAGGTGCAACCGCACGTTCCGGGTCACCCTGACCAACCTGTGCGCGAACGGCGCGCTCGGTCCGTTCCGCGACGCCTGCCCGCCCGTCAGCGCGCTCGCGCTCACCCCGGCCGGGCCCACCACCCTCGCGCCCGGCGCCACCGAACAGGCCACCGCCACCGCCACCCTCCCGTCGGGCGGCACCGAAGACGTCACCGTCCGCGCCACCTGGGGCACCTCCGCCCCGCAGGTCGCCACCGTCTACCAGGGCCTGATCACCGCCGTGGCCGTCGGCACCGCGACGATCTCCGTGTCCTACGGCGGGCACCGGATCACCAAGCAGGTCACCGTCGCCACCACGCCGCCCGCGACCGCGCAGGACGACGAGCAGTCCACCAAGGACTCCGGCGGCACCACGAGCCGCACGAGCACCGGCCGCAGGGGCGATGACCAGCGCGAACCCGACGGCGCATCGGGTGCGGCGGCCGGTGGCGCGACCGCCGCGGGCGGCCCCGCCGACCGCGCCGGCGCCACCACCGGCAGCTCGACCGGCACCGGCGACGACCAGGCCGCGGCCACCACCGGCGACGGCGGCACCGGTGGCACCGGTGGCGACGACTCACCACAAGCCGGCCGCAAGACCGGCACCACGAAGAAGTAACCGCAGGAAGGACCGCGTGCCGGCGGACCCACCAGGCCCGCCGGCACGCGCCCACCACCGGCCCGTCGACCCGAAAGGAGCGCCATGACCCTCCCCGCCGTGCCGCGCCTGCGGATCGACGCCCCCTCCGCGCCCATCCCACAACGGTTCGGGCTGTTCAGCGCCTCGACCGTCATCGACAACGCCGACCCGCACTCCCTGACCGGCGTCGAGTACGAGGTGGTGTGCTCGACCCAGGTCGACCCGTACCCGGCCGCCTGCCTGCCGCTGCCGCCGGACGTGTCGCGCGTCAAGCAGGCCGTGCCCACCACCGGCGTCGGCTTCGGCACCCCGTTCGGCGTGTACGCCGCCGACGACTGCGCGCTGGGCCGCGACCCCGACACCGCACGCCGCCAACTGCGGCAACGGTTCCTCGCCGGCGAACAGACCCAGGTCGAACGGATCGTGCGCACCGGCCTGCTCGGCAACTACCCCAACCTCGAACTCGAGGCCGTGCCGATCGGCCCCGGAACCGCGCTGCCCGTGCCGACCGCGATCGGGCTGCTGGAGCAGTGGCTGTCGGTGAACTACGGCGGCGTCGGCGTCATCCACGCCCCGCGCACCGTCGCCCCCTACCTCGGCACCATGCCGGAGCTGACCATCCAGGACGGGCAGGCCGTCACGATCTTCGGGTCGGTGTGGGCGTTCGGCACCGGCTACACCGGCGACCCGCCCGACCACCCGGCGGCCGACGACGAGAACACCGTGTGGCTCTACGCCACCCCGCCCGTCACCGTCCGCCGCTCGCGGCTGATCGAACCCGCCGGATGGGACAGCGGCGCGTTCGACATCGCCCAGAACATCGGGTTCCTGCTCGACGAACGGCTCTACGTCGTCGACTGGCCGTGCGGCACCGCCGCCGTCAAGACCACCCTGCCGCGCGTCTACGCCACACCCACGCCGGTGCCGCCCGCCCCACCCCAACCCGAACCCCCGGCGGGCGGCACCGGCGACCCCGCACGATCGGCGACCGCCTGACCAGCACCACCGCCCCCGACCCGGGGGTGCCGCTCCACCGACGTGCCGGGCTTGGCGCATCAGGGCCACCGGAAACCACCGCCACCGCCGGAGGTTTCCGTGACCGCAGTCCTACCGCCGCCCGCACTCGCCGCCCCGCGCGGCCCCGCGGCCAGCTCCCGCGCGGTGTGCCCGTCGTTCATCGGCGCCCGCGTCCTGCGCGCCACCGTCCTGGACGCCTGCGGCCGGGCCCCGCGCGGACCGCGTTCGCAGGCCGTGTCCAACGGGTTCATCCAGATCGAGACCGCCCCCGAGGTCCAGGAGGGGGAGGACTACTCGACCACCCGCGCGGACGGTGGCCTGTGCAACAACGAGTCGGGCCCGGATTCGTTGAAGTGGCTGAACGTGAGTATCCAGTTCTGCCAGGTGGACTTCGACCTGTTCGTGCTGCTCAACCCCACCTGGAAGCGGGTCACCAACGCGGCCGGCACCCAGTCGACCGGGTTCCGCATCGGCCAGTCGTTCTCCGACCGGCTCGGTTTCGCCCTGGAGGTATGGCCGCGCGTCGCGGGCGGCGACGTCGGCTGCGACGACCTCGACGACCCCGGCCCGCTCGACCCCGACGACGTGATCGACCCCAACGGCTACTTCCTGCTGCCGTGGGTGATCGCCCGCGCCCCCGACACCTGGACCCTCCAGAACGGGACGGTGACGTTCACGCTGCGAGGACGCACCCGCGCCGGGTCGCGCTGGCTGCGCGGCCCCTACGACGTGACCAGGGACATCAACGGCTCCCCGGCGCCGCTGCTCGTGCCGATCGAGGACGGCCGCGGCTCCTCCGGGCAGCGCCCCTACGACCCCGACCACTTCCACGCCGAGGTCGTTTCCGTCGCCCCGCCCGAGCCGACCTGCGGGGCGATCCCGCTGCCGCCGCTCGTGCTGCTCGACCAGCCCGACCCGGCCGACGCGCTCACCTGGCGCGCCACGATCAACAACGGCGGCGACCCGCTGCCCGACGGCACCCAGGCCCCGGTCACCGTCACCTGGTACGACGGCGACACGATCACCGAGGACCGGATCACCACCGCGCAGGGCTCGGTGACGCACACGTTCACCGTGCCGGGCCGCAAGAAGGTCACCGTGCAGTCCGACAGCGACGACCCGGCGCTGCCGCTGCGCCGCATCGTCCGGTTCGTCGACGCGATCACCGTCACCGCCGTCGACATCACCCCCGTGGACCCGGAGCTCCTGGAAGGCACCGCGCAGCAGCTCGTCGCCACCGCCACCCACTCCGATGGCACCAGCCTGCCCGTCACCGCCGTGGCCGCCTGGTCGAGTTCCGCGCCGACGATCGCCGCCGTCACCCCGGCCGGGGTGGTCAGCGCCCTCGCGCCCGGCACCGCCGCGATCACCGCCACCTACCGCGGCCAGTCCGGCACGACGCAGGTCACCGTCACCGAACTCCCCGTCACCACCGTGACCGTCACCCCCGCGACCGCGTCGGTGGAGGAAGGCGACACCACCCAGCTCGCCGCCACCGCCACCCGCACCGACGGCTCCACCATCGTCGTCACCGACCGCGCCGCCTGGACCAGCTCCGCCACCGGCACCGCCACCGTCGACGCGTCCGGGCTGGTCACCGGCGTGGCACCCGGCACCGCCACGATCACCGCCGCCTACGGCGGCCAGTCCGACACCTCCACGATCACCGTCACCGAGCTGCCGGTCACCGCGGTCACCGTCACCCCCGCGACCGCGTCGGTGGAGGAAGGCGACACCACCCAGCTCGCCGCCACCGCCACCCGCAGCGACAACTCCACCATCGTGGTGACCGACCGCGCCGCCTGGACCAGCTCCGCCACCGGCACCGCCACCGTCGACGCGTCCGGGCTGGTCACCGGTGTGGCGGCGGGCACCGCGACGATCACCGCGGCCTACGGCGGGCAGTCCGACACCAGCGCGATCACCGTCACCGTCCCGCCCGGCACCCTCGACCGGGCCGACGAGCGGCCCGACGACGAACCGGACGACGAGTCCGGCGACGACACCGGCAGCGCCAGGTCCTCGCGCCGGTCGACCACGCGCGGCCGGTGACCAGCGGCGATGCCGACACTCCGGGAGCTGCTGGACACCACGTGGCCCCTCCCCGCCGGGGAGGGGCCGTGCCGCACGTGGCCGCTCGATCCCGGCTGCGGCTGCCTGCCGGTCGCCGAACCCGCCGCCCCGCCCACGGGGGTGCCGCCCGTCGACCTCCTCGAACCCGAACACCGCTTCGCCGCCGAAGCCGCCACGTGGGTGCTGTGGTCGCTCACCGCGGGCCGCTACGGACTGTGCGAACAGACCGTCCGCCCCTGCCCGCCACCCACCCCGATCCCCACCCACCACGCCGGCCCGCTCGGGCCGCGGCCCGTGCTGTACGGCGGCCGGTGGCTCAACCTCGGCTGCGGCTGCCCCGCCCCCGGGCCGTGCGGCTGCTCGGGCGTCGACGAACTGCCGCTGCCCGGACCCGTCCACTGGGAACCACCCGCCCCCGGCGCGTCGCCGCTGGTCACCGTGCACATCGACGGGCAGGTGCTGCCGCCGGAGGCGTGGCGGTTCTCCCCACCCGACCGGTTGGTGCGCGTCGACGGGCAACGCTGGCCCACCGGCCAGGACCTCGCGCTGCCGCTGGACCGGCCCGGCACGTTCGGCGTCACCTACTGGACCGGCGAACCCGTCCCGCCCCTCGCACGCCGCGCCATGAGCGTCCTGACGTGCGAGTTCTACAAAGCCTGCCGGGGCGACTCGAACTGCGCCCTGCCCGAACGCCTCGTGCGCGCCGTCTCCCGCGAAGGCGTCGACTACGTGCTCATCGACCCGCTGGACATGCTCAACCACGGGCGCACCGGCATCTACGAGGTCGACCTGTTCCTGTCGATCGCCAACCCCGGCGGGCAGCGCTCCCCGTCGCTGGTGTGGTCGCCCGACCTGCCCACCCACCGCCTCGACCCCCACGGCCCGCCCCCGCCCGGCCACGCCCGCCCCGCGACCCGCCACCACCCGTGGTGAGCCCGATGACCAGCGCCGACACGCTGCCCGACACCGTCGAGGACAAGCTGCTCTGGCCGCTGCTGCGGGTGCTGCGCACCTGCGCCGCCACCCAACTCGGCCTCGTCCGCCGTTCGGTGTGCGCGTTCCCCATCGTGGTGGGCGCCACCGCCCCGCCCGCGGATCGCTGCGACTGCACCTGCCGCCCGCCCGGATCCACCGCACAAGGCCAAGGGCAGGCGTGGATCAGGTTCGTCACCGGCCGCACCGTGCCCCGCACCGCCGCCAACGGCCGCCAACTCCCCGCCGACGTGTGCGGCGGCCTGTCGTGGGCGCTCACCGTCGAACTGGGCGTCTACCGCTGCTGGCCCACCCTCGACCAACACCGCAACCCGCCGTCGGACGCCGCCTACGACAAGGCGTCGCACGGCATGACCCGCGACCAGGCCGCGCTGCGCCGCGCCGTCGCCTGCTGCGCGCCGCTCGCGCGCAAGAGCGTGCCGTGGAACATCGACCAAGCCGGGCCCATGAGCCCGTCCGGCGGCTGCGTCGGCGTCTACCAGACCGCCACCTTCACCCGCGACGACTGCACCTGCCCGCAAGGCGGTGAACAGCGGTGACGCCGCCGATCCCGGCACCGCCGCGCACCAGCCGCGTCCGCTCCCGCGCCCTGCACGCCGACGCCACCCCCGCGCCCGGCCGGCGCGTCACCGCCCGCATCCTCGCCGCCCCGCCGTGGACCGGCGACCGCACCAGCCGCGTGCTGGGCACCGCGACCACCTGGTCCGACCAGGCCGGGCTGTGGGCGCTGGACCTCATCCCGCACACCGCGTTCCGCGATTCCGACCACGTCCTGGTCGAGGTCGTCGAATCCGCGGCCGACGGCGACGACCCGGTCGTCCAGTTCGCCCGCGTCCCACCGTCGGACATCCCGTTGTGGCTGGGGGACCTGCTGGTCGACCCGCCGGTGCCGCCGGTGCCGCCGTGGCGACCGGTCAAGGCGCTGACCGACCTGCTCGACGTCGACCGGCTCTCGCTGGAGACCGCCAAGCCGGGCGACCACCTGCTGTTGCTGCCCTCGGGGAAGTGGGGCGCCAGCCACGGCCCGCTCGGGCTCACCGTCGTCTGGACCGCCGACCCCGACGACGCGCACGGCGTGCGGCTCGTCGTGTCCGGCTTCGGCGGACGCGGCGCGGTGATCGACTTCGGAGACGGCACCCCGACCCGGCCCGTGACCAGCGCAGACCCGGTCCCGCACCGGTACGGCGAGATCGGCGAGTACGAGGTGCGGGTCACCGACGTGCTCTACCCGGCGTTCACCGGCACCGCCCGCACGGTGATCAAGGGCCGCGACCCGCGGGCCCACCTGTTCGTCGACAGCGACGACGACTGGGCCGTGCTGCTGTGGATCGACGAACCCGACGACGCCACCCGCTTCACCGTCGACTGGGGCGACGGCACCCGAGAGGTGCTGCCCGGCCAGCGCCGCGTCCCGCCCCGCCCGCGCGTGCGCCACCAGTACGGGCAGGCCGCCGTGTGGACGATCACCGTCACCGATCTGTCCTCCCAGCGCACCGCCCGCCTGACCGGCACCACCGGCGACGTCGGCATGGCGTTCGTGTTCGACGACAGCGCCTACACCCCGCGCGCCATCTGCCTGTGGTTGCGCACCGGCGCGACGTGGGAGCTCTACACCGACGACGGCTCCCCGTCCCGGTTCGGGACCGTGCCCGCCTCCGGCCGCATCAGCGAGATCAAGAACGAACCGATGGACGTCGGCAGCCACCGGATCGGCGTGCGCGAGTACGTCGACGACCTGGTGCGCCGCGACAGCCACCGCGTGGTCACCATCCCGAACCAGTGGGACTGGCGGCTCGACGTGTGGTTCGGGTGGCGGCGCGAACACCACGCACCCCACCCCGACCCGGCCGCCCCGGCGCCGCAGATCGTGCGCGTCGCCGCGAAGAACGCCCGAGTCGACTGCCTGATCACCTGGGGCGACGAGAGCCCACCGCAGACCATCGCGCCCGGCGTGGTCGCCGTGCACGACTACGCCCTGCCCATGCCCCGCGAAGGCCGCCTGCTGCGCCTGGAGGAACGCCAGGAGTTGCTGCCGCCCGGCGTGCAGCAGCGGGTGTTCAGCCGCCTGCTCGGCGAACCCCGCCACATCGGCACCCCCATGCTCAACGCCCGGTCGGCCGGCGCGGTCGACCTGCACATCGGCGGCATGGACACCGACACCAACGGCGACTGGTACCAGGTCAACTGGGGTGAATCCGGCGCGGCCGTCGAGGACGGCGCCGCGCTGGGCCGCTGGTGGCCCGCCCTCCACACCTACCGCTCGCCCGGCACCTACCGGCTCACGATCGACGCGCCCGGAATGCCCGAACCCGTCGTCCGCACCGTCACCGTCGTCGACTACCCGTCGCCGCTGGTCACCGTCACCGAAGACCCCGACGCCGCAGACCCCGCGCACCTGACCGCGCTGGTCACCGTCGACAACACCGCCTCCGGCGGGCCCGCCCGGGTCGACTTCGGCGACGGAAGCCCGCCGGTCGTCGTCGACGAGCTCGGCGCGGTGTCGCACCGCTACCCCGACCCGGCGCCGGCCGCGTCCGCCACCTACTGGGTCATCGCCGCCGCGCAGGCCGACCCGACCGCCAAGGGCCGCCGCGGCGTCGCCGTCCCGTTCCCCGAAGTCCCGCCGGACACCTTGGACTTCACCGTCGACCGCTGGGGCGACAACGCCTACGGCGTCGAGCTGGTCGTCACGCGAGGCGACCAGAGCAAGGAAATCCTGTGCGACTGGGACGACGGCACCGGCCAGAAGGTCACCGTCAACCTTCCGGCGCACCACGCCTACGTCTACGCCGCCGCCTACACGATCACCGTCGGCTACGGCGACGGCTCCGAGTCCAAGAGCCGCGTGGTGCCGATCCCGTGGGCCGCGCCCGTCGGGAGCCAGCCATGACCGAACCCGTCGTCACCTGGTCGGCGAACAACCTCTTCGCCCGCCGCATCCGCGTGTCCGTCGCGAACTGGATGTTCGGCTGGACCGCCTACCTCGGCGACTACCAGATCGCCGAGAACACCGGCGACCGGCCGATCGAGCACACCTACAACCGGCCCGGCTGCTACTGGCTCTACGTCACCCGACAGGGCCAGTCCACCGCGATCGGGCAGCACCAGGTCGTCATCCGCGCCGGCCGCGACCCCGACGTCACCTTCAGCCGCGACCCGCACAACCCCGCCGCGATCCGCGTGCACTGGCCCGCGCTCGACGACACCCGCGTGGTGTCGGACTACGTCGTGGACTGGACCCCGCACGACCCCGACGACCCGCCGGTCACCTACACCGACTGCCTGCCCGGCACGTTCGTCGAACGCGTCTTCCCCGACACCGCCGACCGGCCCATCACGATCACCGACCTGGCGACCAAACGCATCCGCCAGTTCACCCCGCACCTGCCCGCCCCGGCCGAGGACCCCGCGTTCAGCCTCTCCGCCACCGGCCGCGTCGTCACCCTCACCGTCCACCCCGCCGACCGGGCCGGACGGCGCCGCTCCGACGACTCCCTGCTCGTCGACTGGGGCGACGGCAGCCTCGCCCAACCGCTCGACGGCGACATCGTCACCCACACCTACCCGGCCGGCCCGCAACGCACCCACCTCGTGCAGCTGTGGCACGCCGACGCGTCCGCATCCACCACCAAGGCCATCACCGTGGGAGGACCGCAGTGAACAGCACCGACAACCCCACCCGGGACGCCGACGAGCACACCCACGACGCCGCCGGCGCGCGCGCCGACGCCGTGCTGCTGTGGGTGCCGGCCGCGCTGCGGGAACGCGGCGTCGTCCTGGCCCTCACCGGCCTCACCGGCTCCGTCGACCTCGACTTCGGCGACGGCACCGACCCCGTCCGCACCGCCGCCGGCGCACCCCCGATCCCGCACACCTACACCACCGCGGGCCGCGCCTACCTCGCCACCGCGTGGCAGGACGGCGACCTGGTCGCCGAAGCCCAGATCGTCGTCCGCGCCGGCCTCGCCCCCGCGGTCACCTTCGCCACCGCCGCCGACAACCCCAACATCGTCGAGGCCACCGTCACCGCCGACCCCGCCGACCTGGTCTCGCGCTACGAGTTCACCTGGGGCGTCGACGGACCGGTGGAAACCCTGTACGCGCCGAAGGGAACCGTGCTGCGCCACGGCTTCCACGCCGGCACCCACACCATCACCGTGCGCGACCTGCACACCGGCCGCGTCTCCTCCACCGACGTGGAGGTCACCGACCTCCAGTACGACCCGGACTTCGACCTCTCCCAGGGCGCCGACGTCCGCACCGCCCAGCTCACCGTCACCGCCTCCGCCGAGGCCAAGGAACTGCTCATCGACTGGGGCGACGGCGAACAGAGCACCATCCCCGCCCCGGCCGACGGCGACACCAACGTCGGCCAGAAGCGGTCGCACACCTACACCCGCGACGACACCTACATCGTCCAGCTCGTCTACAGCGACGGCTCCACCGACGGCAGCTCCAAGACCGTCACCATCCCCTTCCCCGCACCGCCCGCCACCGGCGACGACACCGCCGACCGGGCGGGCAAGGCGGGCCGGCGGTGACCAAACCGACCAGCCGCCTGGACTGGTTCCCCGACCCGACCGACCCGCTCGCGGTGCGCGCGGCGTGGTTCGGCGCGGGCTGGCACTACACCCTCGAATGGGGCGACGGCACGCGCGACCGCCTGCTGTTCTGGCAACCGCCCCGGCGGCACGTCTACCCCGCGCCGGGCCGCTACACCGCCGTCGCCACCGCCGAGTTGGCCCACTCCAAACCGGTGTCCATGCAGGTGGTGCTGCGCCCCACGCTCACACCGCAGGCCGGATTCGAGCTGATCCCGGACACCACCCGGGTCCGCGCGACGCTGGAGCACCACGACGAGCAGGTGCTCTACCGCGTCGACTGGGGCGACGGCCGGGTCAGCCAGCACGACGTCCACGACCTCGCGCCCGAGCACGAGTACCTGCCCGGCATCGGCACACCGACCATCACCGTCGTCGACGTCCCCGCGCGCCGCACCGGCCGGTTCACCGGCCCCGAGATCCCCGACCCGCCGCTGCCGGAGTCCGGGCCGCGCACCGAATGGCGGCTCACCACCCCGCTGGGCAGCGGCCGGCTCGACCTGCACGGCTTCCCCGCGCACACCACCGTGGAACTCGGCCGCGCCGGATGGGGAAGCGGCAGCACCCCTCCCGGCACCGTCGTCACCGACGCCCACGGCCGCGCCGCCCGCGACTACACCCTGTGGCCGACCAACGCGCCGTGGCTGGACGACTGGCAGTCGATCCACGTGCGCTGGACCGACCCGGACAACGGCCGGTTCCGGCAGCGGTGGCAGCCCGTGCAGGTGTGCGAATGGCTGGGCGGCCCCAAGCACGACGACACCGTGTGCCAGGAACCCAACCCGTCGCAGCGGAACTCGCCCCGCAACCCCTGCAACGAACTGCCGCTCACCGTCGACTGGGAGATCGGCTCCCCCCAGATCGTCACGCTCACCTGCGCGCCCGCCGTCGACGGCACCTGGACCGTCGAGTGGGGCGACGACGTCACCGACCAGGTCCCCGTGCAGCGGGGCGGGTTCTTCACCGCCACCCACGACTACGGCCGGCTGCGCGAGGTGTGGCCCAAGGTCACCGACCCGCGCGGGCGCGTCGGCCGCCGCCGGCTGCGGCAGATCCGACCCAAGCCCCGCACCTGGACCGACGGCTCCCTGGCGATCTTCCAGGAGTGGGAGCAGCACGTCGCCGACTGCGCCTACCTCGGCTACTGCGACCCGTACTCGGTGATGCGCGTGGACTGCGGCGACGGCCGCCCCCTCGCCCAGGTGCACCGCCCGTCGCTGGTCTGCCCCGACCGCTCCGGCAACGGCTTCTCCTACGCCGCCCCCGGCAGCTACCTGGTCACGATCCACGGGCCGATGAGCGAACCGGTCACCTACACCCACGTGCAGAAGACCAAGAGCGGCCTCGGCGAGGCCGAGTTCCCCATCCGCGAACCGGCCAACCCGCTCACCCAGACCTTCCACGTCGGCGACGTGTCCAAGCCCGACCGGTACACCGCCTGGTTCGAGATCACCAACAGCGCCACCGAGCCGGTGCCGTGGCGACTCGACTTCACCCTCGCCGCCCCCGCCCGCCTGGCCGACGTCCGGTCCTGGGTCGGCACCGCGAGCGTCACCGACCTCGGCGGCGGCAAGTGGCGCATCACCTGCGACACCCCGGCCCGGCCCCGAGACCCGTTCCGCGTGGAGATCACCGTCGAACCCTGCGGCAGCCCTCGCGTGTGGCCCGCCGACATCCACCTCTCCCCGCCGGGATGACCAGCCCCACCACACGAGAACCACCGCTACGGAAGGACGAAGCGCCGTGAACTACGACGACACCGACGCCTACAACACCACCCCCGAACCCGTCGACGACGGCACGCAGGCCATCGCCGACGAGCCGCCGGGCGCCGGTGACGACTGGCAGACCAAGTACAAGGAGCTGGAAACCAAGTTCAACAACCTCAGCACCGGCCTCACGAACCGGCTCAACACCCTCAACACCACCGTCGCGAACAACAAGACCGAACTGACCACGAAGATCGGCACGGTCGAGGGCACCGCGAACTCGGCCAAAACCCAGGCCGACAACAACAAATCCAGCATCGACGCCTTCCAGGGCAGCCTCGACACCCTCACCCACCAGGTCGGCGACGCCGTCGCGGCCACCACCCTGGTCGTGCAGCGCTTGGACAACGTCGAGTCGTGGCAGAGCGCCATCAACACCGGCCTGGTCAAGGGCGTGCAGCAGGCCAAGGACTTCGCCCGCGAAGTCGGCACCTCCGCCCGCACCTACACCGACCAGACCGCCGCCGCGCTGCGCAACCAGGCCAAGCAGGACAAGGACGAACTCGGCACCGCGATCGGCAACCTCACCGAGTCCCACGAGGAGCTGGAGACCGCCTACCGCGGCCACGCCCACACCGTCGCGGTCACGGGCGAGTTCACCACCGGCCGCCCCGACGAGGAGCGCCGGTGACCACCCAAACCCCTCCCGGCGTGGAGGCCGCCGTCCAGCGCTACGCCCCCCAGCCCGGCGGCTACCCGCTCGCCGTGCGCCTGGCCGCGCACAGCCCGGTCCTGGACTGGTACGCCGAGCTCATCGCGCCCGCCGGGGCGACCGTCACCGCCGGACCGCGTACCACCATCGAGCCTCGGCCGCTGTCCACCCGCCTGCGGCCGTCCACCCCGACGATCACCCCCGCCGGCGGCGTCGGCTACGCCGTCGTGTTCGCCGCGATCGGCGGCACCCAACTCGCCCCCACCCACCTGCGGGTGTGGGCGAAGACCGACCAGGGCAGCGGATACGCGCCGATCACCGGCGTATTCACCACCGGCCGCCGGGGCGCGCTCGTGCCCGCCCGCGAAGCCACCTGGCCCGGGTCGACGCGCATCGTCACCGACCCGCACGCCTGGGACTGCGACGACTTCGGCTTCGGGTTCGGCGGAGGAGGAGGCGGTGGAGGCGGAGGCCAGGTGGAGCTGCTGGTCGAGGTCGACGACCGCGGCCAACTGCGCCGCCTGGTGCACAAGACGGACGCGGGCGGCGGCGGAGGAGCGGGAGGCGGCGGAGGCATGGGCGCCGCCGCCGAGCAGTACGCCGCCGCCGGCGAGCAGGAACAGCAGCACGGCCAGGACCACAACAGCCACGGCGGCGGCAACCCGCTGACCGCCCTCACCGACAGCGTCACCCGACTCACGCAGCGCGTGGAGAACCTGGAGAACCGCCGATGAACACCCCACCCGTGAACTGGGACGCCGCCGCCACCGCAGACACCCCCGACCCGACCCCGCAGCACGCCGCGCACGCCCCCGTCCCGAGGACGAATCTGCCCGAGCTGCCCGAGATCATCGGCCGGCTGCCGATCAAGCCCGGCACCGGCGTCGCGGTCCTCCAGCTCCCTCAGCCGGTCAAGGGCGTTAGCTGCGCCGCGGTGTTCGCCAACAGCAGCATCCTGTCCGACTGCGACCGGCCCGCGCCGAGCCTGTGCAACCGGCCCGCGGTCAAGTACGCCCGCCCGCTCAACGACCGCGAGATCGAGGTCGTGTTCTGGGACGGCGACGAGAAGATCACCGGCCCCGGCTGGAAGGACAACCCCTACCCGGGCGGGCAGCTCGAAACCCGGGTCGTGCCGATCGGCGTGCCGTTCGTCGAGGTCAAGCTCGTCGTCGGCCGCACCATCCAGTGCGGCTGCGACCCGGAGCGGTGGGCCGGCGACGACTACCCCGTCGGAGGCTGAGCCGTGGTCAACACCAGCATCCCGCGCCCCCGCGACGTGCAGTGCCACCACCACGCGGCATGGGCCTACCTCACCGTCCCGCCCAAACGCGGCCACGGCCAGCAGGTGCAGTACAAGCCGCCCGGCGGCCCCGACTGGGAGATCCCCGGACAGCAGGGCCAGCAGTGGCTCGTGCCGATGCACCAGACCGGCGAGACCCAGTGGCGCGCCCGCTACACCCGCGGCTCCGACAGCGGCTCCTGGACCACCGGCCGGGTGTGGATGCCCGACGGGTTCACCGAGGACGGCACCGCCCCGCCCACCCGGCCCCGCCCGCCGCACACCCTGCTCAACCAGTGGGACGGCACCTACGAGGTCGGCCTGAGCTGGACGCAGGACGACGAGGCCCGCTCCTGGCGGGTCGTCGCCACCACCCCCGACGGGCACATCGACGTGGACACCGTCGTCGACGAGCCGAGCTTCGCCGTCGGCGACGTGCCGTTCGAGCAGGCGCTGACCGTCGAGATCCGCGCGGTGATCGGCGCCGCCGAATCCGACCCGCTCACCGCCGTGCTTCCCGCCGCCACCGGCCGGCCGGCCACCCCGACCGACCTGCGGGTCACGCCGGGGGAGACGACGTTTGACCTGGACTGGGTTCAGCCCGACGACGACACCCAGCACTGGCAGGTGATGTGGATCGAGTCCGACCTTGCCCGCCGCGACCCGCGCGCCGACCCCAGCGGCACCGAGCAGGTGTTCGGGCAGCCCACCCACACCATCACCGGTCTGAAACCGGGCACCAGCTACAACCTCATGGTCGTCGCCCGCTGGCGATGGTCGTCCTACTCGGAGAAAGGCGCCCAGGACACCGTCTCCACCCACGGCGGCGGGCCGCGCGTGCCGCGCCCCCGGGTCGGGGAGGTCACCGCCACCAGCGTCGAGCTGTGGTGGAACGAGGACACCGGCGCGACCGGCTGGGCGGTGCGCCGCAAGCCCGGCCACTCCCGGCACAAGCCCACCGGCGAACCCCGCTGGCTCGCCGACGACCTCGCCCCCGGCACCACCTACGAGTTCGGCGTCATCGCCGTCAACGACGACACCGGCCAGGAGTCCGACGAAGCGGTCCTGCCGGTCACCACCCTCGACGACCGGCCGCAGCCCGCGCCCGAGCCGCCGACCGGGCTGTTCTTCCACTGCATCGCCGACACCACCGCCAAGGCCGAGTGGGACCAGCACCCCGACGTCGACGCGTGGGAGGTGTGGGTCGACGACGACCGCGAGGAAGGCGCGATCTCCACCGTCACTCCGCTGGTGAACCTGCGGCGGCTTCTGCCCGACACCACCTACACCGTCCACGTGGTCGCCGTCGTCGGCGAACCCGGCACCCCCGACTACCGGGAGTCCGAACCCGCCTCCGGCTCGTTCACCACGCTGGACACGGTGCTGCCGCCGGACGAGGACCCCGCCGGCGACCTCCCCGCACCGGACCACCTCACCGTCGCGGCCGTCTCCGACACCGAACTGGTCGCCACCTGGACGGAGGTCCGGCCACAGCCAGCCGCCGACACCCAGTTCTACGTCGTCTCCGTCGACGGCGTGCGCTGGGAACGGGTCAACGCGCCCGTCGCCCGGTTCACCGACCTGGTGCCCGGCACCCACACCGTCCACGTCTACGGCGTGATCGACAGCAAGGTGACCGGCATCGCCCGCAAGGCCAGCAGCCCCAAGGAGGCGAGGGCATGATCGCCGTCGAAGCGACCCGCAAACCCGTGCTGGAGCACGCCATCCCGCCCGGCTCGGTCAAGCACGGCTACACCACCAAGCCGGTCAGCCGCGCCTACTGGTGCGCGCTGAACAAGCCGACCGCCGGGTGCGGCGCGATCGGCAACGAACCGCAGTCCGTCGAGGGACCGAAGGGCTTCCCCGCCGCCGGCCCGCCCGACGGGCAGCTCGCCTCCGGCGGCCTGTCCCGGTTCGGCGTGCTGGACGGCCCGACCGCGCCGGGCGGCAAGCCGTGGCCCGCGACCGCCGTCACCCCGGGGGCGCCGCTGCGCGTGCGGTGGTGGCTGACCGCGCCGCACCGCACCGCCCGCTGGCACTACTGGATCACCCGGCAGGGCTGGAACCCCGGCGACGGCCTCACCCGCGACGCCCTGGAACTCGTCGCCAACGTCGAGTGGACCTGCCCCGACAACGCCAACTGGAAGTGCTACGTCCCGGTCAAGGACACCCACCACTTCCTGTACCTGCCGCGCGACCGCACCGGCCGGCACGTCCTGCTCGCGATCTGGGACGTCGCCGACACCGGCAACGCCTTCTACCAGGCCGCCGACCTCGACTTCGCCGCCGACTCGCAGCGGGCGGGCGACTTCGAAGGCGACGACGACGAGGTGACCGTCTGATGATCGAACTCACCGTCGAATGGGACGGCACCCCCACCCCGTGGTGGGGCACCGCGAAGTTCACCCTCACCAACAACACCTCCGCCACGCTCGACGACCCGCTGATCGAGTTCACCGTCCAGACGCGGCAGCAGCTCGCCAAGGACCGCGGCCTGGACTACCAGCGGCCCGACGGTTCCAACCACGTCAAGGCCCGCCTGGAGCAGTGGCTTCCCCACAAAGTCGAGGCCGGGCACAGCGTCGAGTTCACCGTGGGCATCGGGCCCGCCGACCAGCAACCCGGCATCGGATCGCTGCCCGGCGACCTGAAGGTCAACGGGCAAGGCGTCGACTCGCGCGGCGGACCCGACGCCCCGACCGGGCTGCGGGTGGTCCGCACCGGCCGCGACAGCATCGTCATCGCCTGGGACGCAGTCACCACCTACCCGCCCGGCGTGCGCGACTACTGGGTCTCCTACAGCCGCGAAGGCGGCGAACCGCAGGGCGGTTGGACCGGCGGACGCACCGACCTCACCGCGTCCGGCCTGTTCTCCGACACCGACTACCGGTTCACCGTGTGGGCGATGGGCAGCGACGACCGCACCGGCAGGATCGCCGCGATCACCGCCCGCACCCTCGGCAACGAGCGGCCCCCGCCGCCGCCCGCCGGGTTCCCGCGCAACGCCCCGTTCGTCGACGCCGCCGCCTGGCCCACCCCACGCCTCGGCAAGATCGTCACCGGCGCCGACGTCAACGGCCTGTTCCTCGGCTTCCTCGCACCCCGCCAGGTCGATGGCCGCACCCGCGCCACCTGGGCCGGCCTCGGCTCCACCTGGGACAAGTACGAGCCCATCCCCGACAGCGAGTGCCGGCCCGGCCCCAACGACGGCCGCACCCACTCGTCGGTGGCCGCCGAGTCCGGCTACCTGAAGTGGCTGATCCAGCCCCTCCAGCAGCGTGGGACGAAGTTCGTCATCTCCGTCGGCGGGGCCTCGGCGCACCCGATCGAGGAGGCCGACGACCTCACCGCCGCCGACGCCGCGCAGGAGTACCTGGCGGTGCTCGACAACTACGGCACCAACCTGATCGACTTCGACGTGGAGGGCTCGGCGCTGGGCACCGACGCCTACCGCCGCAAGCACGCCGACGTGCTCGCCGAGATCCGCAGGCTGCGGCCCGAGGTGCGCATCAGCCACACCCTGCCCGTCGACCGCGACGGCTGGAACCCCTCCACCATCGCCCTGATGACCGTCCTCGCCGGCTCCGACTACAAGCCCGACCTGCTGATGGGCATGTTGATGGAAATGCGCGGCAGCGAGGACTACTGGCAGATCACGCGCATGTCCGCCGAGGCGATGGTCGAACAGACCGCCGCCACCTTCGGCTGGACGACCGCGCAGGCGTGGTCCCGGTTCGGGGCCTGCCCGATGTACGGGCAGAACTGGAACAAGCGCGTGTTCACCGTCGAGCACATGCGCTCCCTGGTCGCCTTCGCCCAGGAGAAGAACATCGCAGTCGTCTCCGGCTGGGACGCCACCCGCGACTACAACCAGGTCAACCCCGACCGTGCCTGCGAAGACACCCCGGACTGCCCGCCCCAGCCGGGCGAGGGCTCGCTGAACACCTGCACCCGCACCCCGCAGGACCACCTCCAGTTCAGCAGGCTCGCCGCGAGCTACAACGGCCCCCGCGCCCCGCGGACCGGTGCGGCGGACGACGAGCAGGCTGCGCCGATCGGGCCCGACGCGGAAAGCGGACCGGCCGCGGAGAGCGGGGCGCACCCGGCCGACCCGGGCGGGCCGCCCGCGCCCCACGGGCTGCTCGTGGTGCCGCTCGGCCTCGGCCCGGTGCCCCACCGCGACGGCTACCTGGCCCGCGTCTCCTGGAACCCGGTCGCCTACTCCGGCGGGATGCGCGACTACTGGGTGGCCTACCGCGACGGCAAGTCGCCGCTGCGCGTCGGCGCCTGGAGCGGCGGCCGGACCGAGCTCGTCGTCAAGCGTCTCCTGCCCGGCCCGTACCGGTTCTACGTGCAGGCGGTCGGCAACGACGGCAAGTGGGGCGCGGAAGCCAGCTACGACCTCACGATCGTCGGCAAGTTCCCCGACGAGGACGCCGACGCCGGCACGCCCCTGCCCGTCGCTCCGGTGCACGACGACGGCCGCGACCCGGCCGGCCTCGGCCCGCACGACCCGCAGGCGGGCGATCTGCCCTCCGAGACCGCCTCGGCCGGGGCCGGGGACGCGGCCTTGCCACTGCCCACGCCGGGCTGCGACGACGTGACGGTCACCGTCAACGTCACCGTCGACGGGAAGTCGTGCCGATGAACGCCATCGTCACGGTCAACGTCAACGTCGACCACCGCGGCCCGCAACCCCACGACCCGGACCGGAAGAAAGGCGCCCGTTTCTGGCCTCCCGGCGACCCGTTCCGCTGCAAAGGCACCTACACCCGCTACAACCAGAAGACGAACACCTCCCGGGCGTATTTCAGCCCATGCATCTACTCGTTCACAGACAAGGGCCTCTACTGGGGTCGGGCCAAGCTGAAGATCAGCGCCGCCTACCACCACTCGTGGAGCGGCTGGAAAACAGATCCGCAGGTCGGGTTCACCAACGCCATCCTGTACGCGGTGCGGCAGAACGGCGACACGCTGGAGACCCTGGCCAAGAGCCCGGTCGCCGCGTCCGACG
This sequence comes from Saccharothrix sp. HUAS TT1, assembly GCF_040744945.1. Taxonomy (NCBI): domain Bacteria; kingdom Bacillati; phylum Actinomycetota; class Actinomycetes; order Pseudonocardiales; family Pseudonocardiaceae; genus Saccharothrix; species Saccharothrix camelliae. The sequence continues at coordinate 50,566 of NZ_CP160454.1, forward strand.
GCGAGGGCGACACGATCATCCTCGACATCCCGCCGTTCTCCGTCGCCGAGAAACCGGACAAGGTGCTGGTGTGGTGCGGAAAACACAGCGGCCACTTCGACCGCGAAGGACCGTCCAATTACGCGCCGGTGTACTTCGGCGAGTACTACGACTACCCATTCCACTGAAAGCGGGGAAACGACGTGAAATCCGTCCGGCCCTCGCACCTGGCGTGGGTGCGCTGGTACACCGAGAACCGGCCCGAGTGGGGCTGGCGGTCGTTGACCTTCCCCATCACCGTGCACGACGGCCCGTGGGCGCGCTGCTACTACCACGCGTTCTCGTTCTGGTTCGCCGGACCGGCCGCCGGCGACCGCGAACGGCAGGGCTACACCGGGCTGCTGGCGTGGGACGGCGTCCAGTACGCCAAGTTCTCCGCCTTCGGCGACGGCGTCGAGCCGATCGACACCGCACACTGCTGGAACAGCGCGGACGGCGGCTCGGGGTGCAGCTGCGAGGTCGAGCTGCCGCACGTGCCCGGCCGCGAGTACCTGTACACCGTCGAGAACGACTCGCTCGCCGGCCTGCACGGCGGCGACGAGCGGATCTGGCACGGCTGGTGCACCGACCCGGTCACCGGCCGCGAGGACCGCATCGGCACCTGGCGGGTACCGGAGGGCTTCGGCGGCCTGGACAGCGAGTGGACCGCCTTCCACGAGGCGTACACCCACCTGCCCGACTGCTCGGCGCTGCCCTACACCCGCGTCACCTTCGGTGAGCCCTACAGCGTCCCCGACCACGCCCAGGGCCGGCTGGGGGACGCCTACGAGTCGCCGATGTCGCGCTGCCAGGGCGCGTGCGGCTTCGACTGGTGGCGCGAACCCGCCGAACACGGCGGCGTCACCGTCGAGACCGGCTTCCGCGACCGCCACCGGCCCCTGCCGCGCGCAGGCGGCGTGGACGTGCAGGTCGACGTGCGGGTCACCGACCCGCCCCGAACCCCGCCCGGCCGCACCGGCTGACCCCCGGCCGGGCGGCGCGGACACCCCGCGCCGCCCGGCACACCACCCCGACCGACCGACCGACACGTGGAGGACCCCCGATGGTCACCCCGAGCCACGTCGCCCGCCTGCGCTGGAATTTCGCCAACGTCGGCAACGCCCCCGGCGGCGGCTTCCGCGACCTCACCTTCCCGATCACCGTGCACGAGATGGACCCGCTCGACCGCGGCTGGTACTTCGCCATGCAGTGGCGCTGGTCCAACGCCAGCGCCTATCCGATGGCCTACACCGGGCTCCAGCCGCGCGCCGACGGCACCTGCTTCACCCCGTTCAGCCTGTTCGGCAAGGGCGGCGAAGTCGTCGACACCGAACGCTGCAAGGGCGGCGCGGACTTCGGCGACGGCATCACCTGCAACAACGTCCCCGGCATCCGGGACTTCCGGCTCGGCCGCCGCTACCTGCTCACCGTCGACCAGGACGCCGACGACGAACGGCTGCACCGCGGCTGGGTCACCGACGAGACCACCGGCCTGTCCGCCGCCACCGGCGCGTGGCGCATCCCCGCCGGCCACGGCGGCGTGACCGGCTACCACGTCGGGTTCCTGGAGTACTACCGCGCGCTGGCCTCGTGCGAGCAGCTGCCCTACGCCCGCGTCACCTACGGTCGCCCCTACTCCACCAGCGGCGCCAAGACCGGCCAGCTCGAAGACCCCGCCGAGCGCGCCGACAAACCCTGCGCCGGGAAGTCCGGGTTCCGGTGGGTCCGCAACCCCGACGGCAGCGTCACCGTCGAGGTCGGCCACCGCCGCCGCACCCGGCCGACCCCGCCGCCCGCCCCGCGCCCGCGCGTCGAGGTGGCCGTGAACGTCACCGTCGGCGGCCTCCCACGGCCCCCGCTGCGCGCGCAACCCGCCGGGCACGACCCGGGCGGCGGCTCGCCCGATCCGGCCGCCGAGCTCGTCGACCCGCCCCCGACCTCACGGAGGACGACCACCCCATGAACCCCCTCGACCCGCCACGCCGCGACGACCAGCCCGGCGGCGGCCACCGCGGCGACCAGCAGGACGTGCCGCCGCTCGCCCGCAACCTCCTGCCGATCGCCTCCGCCGTGGGCCTGGTCCTCACCGCCCTGCTGCCCGTGCTCGACCTGCTCGGCGTGCAGCTGCCCGACGTGCTGCCCGACCGCGTCGCCACCCTCATCGGCGCGCTGTTCCTGCTCGGCACGCTCGTCTACTCGCGGCTGCGCACCACCCCGCTCGTCGACCCCCGCGACCAGGACGGCCGGCCCCTGGCCATCACCCAGCCGACCATCCGCCCGGCAGAGCCGGACCAGCGGTGGCGCAACCCGGACGACTGACTCCGGCCGGTGTCGTGACGCCCACCGGTCCCCGCCGGCGACCACCACCGCGAAGCGAACGGAGCACCACCGTGACCAGCTCGACCGAACCCGTCTCCGTGCCCGCACCCGAGGGCACCAGCAACGTCTACAACCGCATCCCCGGCCTGTTCTTCCGCACCACCGGCATCGGCGACACCGACGAGGGCAGCGGCGACAACCCGTGGGAGACCGGCTCCTACGACTACGCCCTCATCAACGCCGGAATCGCCAACTTCAACATCCTCGAATACACCTCCGTGCTGCCCGCCGAAGCACGCGCGATCCCGCTCGCCGAAGCCAAGAAGCACTTCCACCACGGGTCCGTGCTGGAGTGCATCATGGCCCACGTCAACGGCAAGAAGAACGACATCCTCACCGCCGGCGTCGGCTCCGTCCACGTGTGGGACAAGCAGGAACACCGCTACATCGGCGGCTACGCCTGCGAATACACCAGGAAAACCACCGGAAGCACCGCCGCCAAGGAGAAAGAGAAAGCCGAGGCCGGTCTCACCAACGACCTCAAGAACCTGCTCAAGCGCCGCTACCCGAACAACGACACCGCCAAGCGCTACATCTACGACTTCCCCGAGCACCTGGTGACCAGCGTCGAGGTGAAGAAGACGTACGGCACCGCGCTCGCGTCGCTGTGCTGGATCACCTTCGGCTACGCCGACGTGCCTACTCAGCTGTTCGACGCCGTCGAGCCGTGGCCCCGCGACCGCGACCAGGCGGGCGGCGACGACCCCGGCTCGGACGCCTGACCCGCCGTCATGCCGCGCGACCCGGAGCCGGTCGCGCCCGCACCGCCCGAGGAGGAACCCGTGGGTGTCGACGTCACCGTCACCGTCAACACCATCGGCGGGCCGCCACGCCGCCGCAACGATCGCGTCGTGCGCAAGCCCGGCGAATGGCAGGAGGACTACTCGACGTTCGGCGAATCGCTGATGAAATGGCGACCGTGGGGCACTTACGTCTACAACGATAACGACGGCGAGTGGTACGCCGGGTTCAACCCGGAAATGTACTTCTACTACACCACCGGCGACGGCCAGTGGCACAAGGACCACGGCACGCTCACCAACATACAACTCGTAGTAGACGAGGACACCCCGCACCGGCAGACCGAACGGCGGGAAGGAATCGAGATCCGTGACGGCGCGGCGAAAATCTGGGACCTGACTTTCCCGGTGCCCTTCCGCACGGACCACACCTACAACACGTACATCACCAAGAGATACGGCTACTGGGCCGACGAAGGATGGCCCGGCGAATCCGAAATCTGGTCCCGCAGGCTCTACGACGACCGCTGGAACCTCGTCCCCGAGCCCCCACGCACAAGGCTGACGTTGCCCGACGACCCCGAGTTCGCCCTTCCCCCCGTACCGAGGCGCTGAACACCCGTCGGATCCACGCGGCCCCCGGTCCCCGCCGGCCCCGTGAACCCCGACACCCCCGAAGGGCACGCCGATGGTCGACCTGTACTACGGCATCGACATCTCCAGCCACAACGACATCGACGACTGGGCCGCCGTGCGCGGCAACAACATCACCTACGCCTCCGTGAAGACCACACAGGGCGACTACTACATCAACCCCAAGCACCAGGGCCAGATCGACGGGGCGCGCAACGCCGGCGTCCTGCCCGGCGCCTACCACTTCGCCGACCCCAACACGCCCGTGGCGCGCAACATCGACCACTTCGTCAACATCTCCCGCAGTCGCGGCGTGTTCGACACCGGCTCGTTCATGCCCATGCTCGACGTCGAGGACAGCGCGCCCGACGGCATCCACTGGAACGCCTGGACCGCGAACACGTTCATCCCGCAGTTCATCCGCGGGCTGCGCGACCGCACCGGGCAGGGCCTGGTCTCCGTCTACGCCAGCCTCAACGACTGGCGCGTCCTGCTGCGGCCCGACGAGTGGGCCGACGACCAGGTGCGGCTGTGGGTCGCGGTGTTCAACGGCGACCCCGGCAACCTCCAGGGCCACCAGGACGGCCGGGTCGCGCTGCACCAGCACACCGCCCACGGCAACGTGCCCGGCGCCCGCGGCTACATCGACCGCAACGTCACCGTGAACGACTACAGCCTCGAACAGCTCACGATCGGCAGCGTCACCGCCCCGCCGCAGCCCGGCCCCGCCCCGCAGCCCGTCCCGACTCCCGGCGGCTGGGTGCCCTACTCGGTGAAGGCCGGCGAGAACCTGTCGGTGCTCGCCGCCCGGTTCGGCACCAGCGTCGACGAGCTGGTGCGGGTCAACGCGATCCGCGACCGCAACCTGATCTACCCCACGCAGGTGCTCATGGTCCCCGGCGGCACCGGCGGCGGCGACGGGTCGTTCCCGCACCGCATCAACCCCGGCGAGACCCTGTCCGAGCTGGCCGCCCGCTTCGGCACCAGCGTGGACGCCATCGTGGCGCTCAACGGCATCCCCGACCGCGACTACGTCCGCACCGGCGACTGGATCAGCATCCCCGGCTCCGGCGGCGGGGGTGCGCCCGCCGGGCGGGAGTACCAGGTCAAGCCCGGCCAGTACCTCGGCGGCATCGCCCAGGAACTCGGCGTCACCGTCGACCACCTGGTGCGGCTCAACAACATCCAGAACCCCGACCTCATCCACCCCGGCGACCAGCTGCGCTACTGACCCACACACCGCGAAGGAGACCCCCACGTGGTCGACAACCAGCACCGCAAGATCACGGGCTTCCGCGACCTCACCGAAGCCGAGATCGCCCTGATGAACCGCATCAAGGCCCTCGGCGAACAGGCCGCCGCCCTCTACCACGAGGTGTACGGACTGCCCGATACCGACAAGCGGTGCGCCAACATCGCCCGCACCGAACTCCAGGACGGGTTCATGTGGCTGGTGCGGGGCGTCGCCCGCCCCGACGACCCGTTCGACCGGCCGCCCGTCACCGCCGACGTCTGACCGGCCACCCCACGCCCCACCCGGCCCGGCCGGGTGGGGCGTTCTCGAGAACGAGCCGCGTGTCCGGTCCGGTGGAACAGGACACTTCCACCCCGGAACCACGACAAACCCGCCGCGCCGCAGGCCTGCGCCACGCCCCGTCCGCTAAGGTCGCCGGCGGGTATCGCGCGGGCCCGTCTCCGAGTCGACACGACCCCCACGTGGTCGGGACGGCGCAGAGGACAAGCTGGCCCCCAGGGGTTTCAAGCGCAGCAGCAGCCACCGCACCGGCCGTCCTCACCGACCCGAGCGGGGCGACGTGGGCACCCCGCCGAAGGGCCACCGATGGGCGACCACCGCACCCGTGACCAGCGCCAAGCCGTCCGCGCGCACATGCGGGAACACGGCATCACCAAGTACACCGAGGGCCTGCGCGCCTTCCTCGCCGCCCAGGACCGGGACACCGACCCGCGGGCCGCCGCGCCGCAGGTCGACGCGGACGCCGCGCCGCTGCCCGACCCGCCCATCGACCACGAGTGGGGCGGCCACGACTTCGGCCTCACCCGCGAAGACGTCTACCAGTGCTGGATGTGCGAGCGCCACGAGGTGACGGTGCGCCGCGACGACGGCACGATCGAACCGTGCCCCGGCATGGCCGCCTGGGGCGACGACCCCGCCCGCGTCCACCTGCTGCTCACCATCAACCCCGACGCCCCCGACTTCCTCACCTCCGCCGTGGCGTGGAGCGTCGGCAAAACCCGCCTCGGCCGCACCCCCCAGTACTCCTATCGCGACGACGGGCGGCTGCTGCTGGTCGAGTCCGCGCCCACCGTGGCCGACGAGCTGAAGTTCCGCATCGAGCGGCTGGACCTCCGGTGCAGGCCGGTGTCGATCCACCGGGTGAACGACACGCCCGCCGTCGCCTCCATCGCCCGCATCACCGACGAGCAGGCCCGCCGGTACATCGCCGAGAACTACGCCGCCTACCTCGCCAAGTACGGCGAACCGGACAGGTAGAACCAGGGGACGCGCCACCGGCCCGGCGGTCACCCGTCGGCGTGAACCATGATCGCGCGCGGCGCCGCCCCTGGTAGCTTCCGTGGTGACCGGGCTGGCTACGGGCCGCCGGTCACCACGGAAGGACCGGGCTGGCTTGTGGGCCGCCGGTCACCGCAGGGGACACCGGGCTGGCATGGGGGCCGCCGGTGTTCCCGCACCACCAGGGAAACCACCGACCTCCCACCCGCCCATCGGCGTAACACCGTGTGGAGCTGCGCGCGACCGCGCTGATCGAACTGCTGCGCGCGGCGGTGCTGGCCGGTGTGGTGCGCCTGGCCCGCGACCACGCCCGCGAGCACGCGCTCGCCGTCGTCGACGAGCTGGCGCGTGAACTGGAGACGGACCTCGCCGCCGCCGCGGACCTGCTGCGCACGGCCATCCGCGACGGGCTGGTGGAGCAGCACGACGACGTGCCGCCCTCCGAGTCGAAGGACGGGCCGCTGGGCCACCTGTGGCGTGGTGTGCGGCCCACCGACGCCGGCCTCTCCCTCCTGCGCCTCTGACGGCTGCCCGACCTGGGTGCGGTACGGTCCGTTCCGGCTGCCGCACGTCGCTGCCGGAATCCGAGCCGTCGCCCCCCACGCGGGCCGACGGCGACGAGGACAAGGGTCGATGACCACCACGGGTGGTGCTGGGGACTCACGTGCAGACGGACACCACCTCGTGCACCGGTCGATCACCGCCGGTTGGGTGGCGTGGGCTCCCGACCGCGAAGAGACGATCATGACCGACAACGCCCGCAGCAAGCGCCGCAACCGCGACCGTGCCCGCCGTGACGACCAGCCCTACACCCGCGCCCGAGGCCGGCGCAGCGACCCGTGGCGCGCCGACGGATCGAACGGCATGGGCATCAACCTGTCGCGCGCCGACCTGGAGCGCCTGATCTCCGAGGTCGAACCCGACTTCCGCGAGATCGACCCGTACCGGCGGCAGGCCGCCTACAGCGCCGCGTCGCGGCTCTACGACGAGCTGGTCCACCAGACCGACGACCCGACGTGGAAGCAGGCGGCGCGCATGGCCGCGCAGCGTTACGCCATCGAGGCCGCCCGCATCCGCTGGCAGCACCGCATCCCCAGCCCGCGCCCGCTGGTCGAGGCCACCCTGCTGGGCCTGGGCTCGTGCGGGCACTGCGGCCGTCCCTGGAGCTCCGCCCCAGCCGAACGGTGCGAGCACTGCCCGCAGCTCGTGCAGGGGCCCACGCCGGACTCCGCCGAGGGCGCCGACCACTACGGGCCCGGCAGCCCCGCCGACATGGAGGAGATCCTGACCGTCCTCTTCCAAAACCGCGTCGACCGCGAAACCGAGGACGCGTTCCGGGCCGGCCACCACGGCGGACAGCTCGACCCCGCCCTGGAGCACCTGGCCCAGGAGATCGCCACCCACCACGTCGCCGACACCCGGCAGCCGTTCGACACGTCGGTGGAGAACACCGTGCGCCGACACGGCGTCGACGCGTCCGGCTGGACCGTCGAGGACCTGGCCGCCGCGATCATCCACGGCCGCGAACTCGTCAGCGAGCACGGCATCATGACCTGGACCATGCCCGACGGCAGGCCGAGCCGGGCCGTAGCCGGCGGCAGCGAGGAGACCCGCGCCCACGACACCCGCACCGCTGCCCGCCTGCTCGGCACCCCCGAACCCGACGAAGACTGACCGCGCACCGCGCGCCCGCCCGACCCCACCGCCGGGCGGGCGCACCCGAGCAGGACCGCGCCGCCCTGTCGACCTCCAGGCCCCACGGTGAACCAATCTTTGACAGCTGACCCGCCGAAAGGATCAACGACACCACGGGTCCGGCGCACCAAATACGGGGTGTACCCGCAGGTATACGCCATATCTACTTGATCGACTCCGGTGCTCGGCCTGATGATCAAAGCTCGGGTAGGCAAGAACCAAACGCTAGGAGCCCGGATCCGGGCTCGCTCTCCGGCGCGGGATTTGCCACCCTATCGGTGTGTCCGAGACCGACGCCCTTCCCGACCTGGCCGTGAACGCCGACGTCGAGCTGCGCCCCGCGGTCCTGCGCACCTACTCCGACAACACCCTCGGCTGCTACAGCCGACGCCTCGCCCACTACCAGCGCTGGTGCGCCGCGCAGAGCCTGCAATCCAGCGTCGCGCACATCGACGACGCCAAGCTCCTGGCCTACGTGCAGGCCCAGATCGACCGGTGGAAGGACCCCGAAGAGACCAACGGCCGTAACGGGCGCGGCAGCGGCCCCTACGTGCTGCTGCGCCCCGACTCCATCAAGCAGGCCATCAGCTCGCTGGTCTACCACGCCGAGAAGGCCGGCTTGCGCCCACCGGACTCGCGCCCCGCCCGCGAACTGCTCAACGCCTTCGCGGCGAAGTGGAACAGATCCGGGCAAGGGACGCTGTACCGCATCCCCGGCCGCCGCAACCCGCGTACCGCCCGCCGCACCACCTGACCCGGCCCGCCGGGTCGCCGACGCGCGCCGTGCCCGCGCGCGGGCGACGATGGAGCCATGCCCGCGCACACCACGTTCCGGGACGCGGAGATCCGCAACCTGCTCACCGGCCCCACCGGGCCCGTCGTGCGCACCGTCGAGACCGTCGCCCGCCGCACCGGCAACCTCGCCCGCGTGTTCGTCCCCGTCGACAAGGGCACCCTGCGCGGCAGCATCCGCGAGATCATCGTCATCCGCGGCCAGCTCGTCGTCGGCCGCGTCTTCACGCCACTGGAGTACGGCCGCTACCAGCACGACGGCACCGGCGTCTACGCCGGGCGCGGACCGATCGAGGCGCCGCCGGGCAAGGTCCTGGTGTTCGTGCCGAAGGGCGGCGGCCCCACGATCTACACCAAGCGCGTCAAGGGCACCCCGCCCACCAAGTTCCTGCTGCGCGCCCTGCGCATCGCCTCGCCGTGGCCGGTGCGCGACCACAGCGGCTGACCCGCGCCACGGTGGTCACCGGTCGGTCTGCGCTCCCGGCACGGCGACCCACCCGCCCGGCAACTGCGCGAGGACGTCCGCGACCGTGGCCCACCCGCGCTGCCCGCCCACGACGACGGGCGACGCACGCCCGGCGCGGACCGTGGCATGGCGCACGACGGCGGCCACCCGCCCGTCCGGGTCCTCGAACTCCAGGGTGGTGTCGTCCCCCACCACGCCGTCGACCCCCCAGCGGACGAAGGCCGCGACGTCGTCGAACACCCTGATGGTGGTGACGTCCCGGTCGTGCCGGATGCCCAGCGGTGTCAGCAGCCGGTGCAGGTGTCGGGCGCTCCAGGCGTCGAGCAGGTCGCCTTGGCCCTCGGGCACCGGGCGGCGCATGACGGGCGTCGTCCAGCGCGTGCCGGCCGGAGTCCACCCGAGCCCGTCGGACAACCGGGACACCGTCCACCCGAAGAGGACCAGGAACTCCTCCACCACCCTGGGACACAACTGCCCGCCCATGAACGTCGGACGCGTGTCGAGCCTGCCGAGCTCCACCTCGCCGTCGGGACCGCGCACCACGACCAGGCCGCTCGCGTGGTCGTAGAACGCGGTCGCCGCCTCGACCGACGCCGCGTCGACCCGCGCCCGCGTCGCGGCCGTCGGACCGGAGCCCCGCAGCGGCCTCGGGTGTCGCATCGGTTCCTCCCAGGGGTATGACGTGGGCTCCGCCGGCGACTCGATCCGGTCACAGGCGCGTGGGCGACGCTATACCCCAGGCCCGTCCCCAATCGCCTGCACGTGCGCGTCCTCCTGCGCGTCCTGCGCTGGGCTCCCCGTGGCCGATCCCGCAGCGGTGGGACCGGCGGGGGTGCGGTGCGGCACCGGCCGGGCCGCGCGCCACCGGCAGGTGTCCCCGACGCCGGGTTTCATGACGGCGGGGAAACTTTCGCCGTCCCCGCAGGCCGCCGCCGGTTTCCTCAGTTTCCTCGGCGGCGAAACCCAGGAAACCCCTGGTCAGAGCCCTGACGGGTGCGCTTTGGTGATCGGGAACCACCCCCGATCCGGAAGGCCCGACCATGACCGGCACCACCGTGACGATCGCCCCCGGCCTGCGCCTGCCCCGGCGGATGTTCGACCTCGCCGCGCAGGGCGTCGTCGACCACGCCCCCGAACTCGGCCCGCTGCGCGAGGAGGACTTCTTCTCGTCGCGGTGGACGCTGATCCCCGACGAGTCGACCGGCGAGGCGTACAAGGCCGAGCTGGTGCTGCTGCGCACCCCGACCCGCACGATCAAGCTGAACCGGTGGTTCGCGCCCGACCTGCGCGACCCGGCCGGGCCCCGCCCGCATAACCACCCTTGGGACTTCCACTCCACGATCCTCGACGGCCTGCTGGTGGAGGATCGGTGGGCCGTCCGCGACGGCCAGGTGCTGCCCGACGCCGGTGTCGAACACGCCGCCGGGCAGGTCAACCGGATCGGCCGCGAGGAGTTCCACGAGGTCCGCGAGGTCGACCCCGACCGCACCCTGACCCTGATGATCTGCGGGCCCGGCATGGCCGGCTGGGGCTACCTCGACCCCGCCAGCGGCGCCGTCGCCAAGGCCGTGCTGCCCGCCGGGTTCGACACCCGGCTGCGCGAGCTCAATCCGCACCAGCGCTGACGCGCGTCGAGGCGACCACCAGCATCCGAGCACGCCCGCCGTACTCCGATCGGGTGGTAAAAGCCCAGTTAGAAAACAAACGAGCGCTGCGCACGATAGTTTTACGGGGCACCACCCCCAACCCGTTGAGCAGAGGACCCTCATGGCGGACTACAGCAACATCGGCAACCCCGACGCCAGCCCCACCATCGGCACGGTCGCCGAGCAGGACGACATCGCCCCGCAGGGCACGGTCATCACCGCCGCCCACGTCAAGGCCTACCGCCGGCGCGTGAACGCCGCGGCGAAGGCCGCCGGCACCCCGCCGCCCACCTGGGACTGACCCGCCCGCGCCGGTGACCGGCGCACGCGACGACGGCTGTGGCCCGACCCGACTACCCGGGGTCGGGCCACAGCCGTCTCCACCGGCTCCGGCGCCCACCAGGAGGCAGGTAACAGCGGCTCGCCGCGTACCGTCGCACCCGTGCGCGACACCGGAGCCACAGCCCGGACCTCCACCCCACCTCGGCCACGACGTCCACAGGGAGACACGACATGAGCACCCCTGCCGACCACGCGGAGGAGCCCGTCGAGGTCGCACAGGACGACGCCGAACGCAAGCTCGCCGAACACGGCCTGATCAGCGCCGCCGGCATAGCCGTCCACTTCGGCCTCTCCGGCGACTCCAGCGCCCGCAGGCTCATGGCCGAACACGGCGTGACCCAGGTGCACGGCTACCCGAAGGACGAGGCGCTGGGCGTCCCGCGCCCCGGCCGCCAACCCGGCCCCGGCCGCGGACACCGCGCACCGCGGCAGAAGCCCCCGGCCGACAGCTGACCGGCGACCGACCTCAGAACGGCACATCGACGTCGACCAGCTCCACCCAGCCCGCCGGGACGTCCGCCTGCGCCGCCTCGGTCCGCACGTCGTGCACGCGCACCACGCCCGGCGCCGGACACACCGGATTCACCTGCACCGGCTCACCGGCCGGGACCGTCCAGGCGTCGCACCGGCCGCCGTCCGGCCACACCGCGACCAGCATCACCGGGCACGCCAGCACCGCCACGGGGAACATGCGCGCGAGTATCGCACCGTCGCACCGTCCACCGACATGCCGTTTCCGCCAGAGCCGCTTCCCCCGAGCGTGACAGGGCCTCCGCCATCGGCACGTGGGCCGTCGGGAGGCAACAGCCACCCCTCGGCGTGATAACCGGGTTATCACCACGAAGCCCCGGCCGCGATCATCGCGGCCGGGGCTTCCCGTTCGGTGGCGGCGCCGCCCGTCAGGACAGCTGTTGCATGGCCTGGACAAGCTCCGTGAACTCGACGTCGTCGAGGTGTGAGCGCAACGCCTCGGCCAACGCGACGGTGTCGCGCTCCTCGATCCGGATGACGATCGCCGGCTTGGGCGCACGAGCACGCTCCGGCTTCGCGGGCTCCTGCTCGCGAGGCGGCTCGTCCTCCCCGACGCCGCTCACCTCGTCGGTACGCTCCGCGTCACCCAGGTCGGTTGCGGCCCCGGACCCGGCAGGTGGCGCGAGCGGGTCGGCCGTCGCGCCGGCACCGGCGGGCACATCGGGCCGGAGGGGTGCAGTCGCGGCGACCGGCGTCGCGCCGATAACCGGGTTATCAGCCTTCCACGCCCCTCCCGACCAGAAGTCGGAACGCTTCTCCTCCGGCAGCGCGGCGGCGCGCAGCCACACCTCCTCCTGCTCCTCACGAGGCAGGCGGGCGAGAAACCGGCCCTGCTTGGCCGAGAGGCGTTCGCCCTTGATCTCGGCCTGGAGCTCCGGGATGAGCTGGAGCAACTTGAGCAGGTGATTGACCCACGGCTGGGACTTGCCGACCGCCTCGGCCACCTTCCGCTCGTTGCCCAGCTCCTTGACCTTCTCGGCCAGCCAGTAGGCCAGGCGCAGAGAATCGAGGTCCTTGCGGTGGACGTTCTCGTGGATGGGGATGTCTTCCAGCATCTCCGAGGTGATGCGGTCCCGGACGATGCACTCCATCTCCGGCGTCCCGTTGAGCTTGTTGGCGGCGCGGCGCCGGTTGCCCGCCATCACCACCCACAGCTTGCTGATCCTCTCGTCCGGCCACCGCTCCAGGAACACCTCGCGCGGAACGACCACGGCCGGCTGCTGCTGCGTGATGAGCGCGATGGACTTGGCCAGCTCGACCGTCCTGGGGTCGTCCTCGATGTCCTCGTCACGGGCGTTGCGCGGGTTGTAGGCGATGTCGCCGAGCGGGATCATCATCAACCGCGCACCGGGCACCGTGCTCGACACGGCCGCGTCCGGCGTCAGCCTTGCCGGGTCCACGCCGGCGTCGTTCGCCCGCCGCAGGTCCTTCTTCTCCTTGGCCTTGTCGAGTAGCCCAGCCATCAGGCCGCCTTCCCCACGAAGTTCAGCACGCCGGTGTAGGCGTTGACGAGTTCCTGAGCGTCCTTCCCCTGGGCCGCGGTGATCGGCACCCGGGCCAGGCGAGCCTCCTCGCGGATCACCCGCTTCGGCACGACGACGGGCAGGACCCGATCCTTGAAGTCCTCGCGGAACTTGTCCTCGATGAGCTGGGCGACCCTGGTCTTCCGGTCGACGATGTTGCGCACCATGCCGACATCGATCAGCTTCCGCGGGTTCGCCTGGTCCATGAACCGGCGGGTCCGCAGCGCATCGGCGATGCCCACGTAGCCGTCCTCGGTCAGGGTGCCGGGGTAGAGCACGTGCGTCGCGGCCAGAAGACCGGATGCCACCAGCTTGCCGCCTGGCCGCGGTGGGAAGTCGATGACCACGAGGTCGAACTCCTCGGCCACACCCTCCAGGGAGACCCGCAGGCGGTGTTCCAGGTTCGGGGTGTTGTCGTGCTCGCGGTTGCCGAGCGCCCGGTCGGCGGCGAGGACCTTGACGTTCGGCCCCCACTCCTCACCGGCGTCGCGGAGCGCCTGCGCGGCCAGCCCGCTCAGCTCCGGCAGCTCGTCGGGGTCGGCCGCGGTGTCCACGTAGAGCAGGTCGTTGACGGAGAACTCGCCCTCCGTGGCGTCGAGCTGCTCGGTGAGCGAGGCCCGCGGGTCCAGGTCGACCGCCAGGACGCGCTTGCCGTTCGCGGCCATGACGGCGACGAGACCGGCTGACAGCGCACTCTTGCCCACCCCGCCCTTCTCGCTGTCGACCGCCAGGATCACAGGCCCGGACGGGTTCCAGACGAGCTTCATCTCCCGGTGGAGCTGCTTGTCGAGGAGATCCCAGGCGCTCTCGTAGATCGTTGTCGTCACGGTGAACCCTTCGGGCCAGTGTGGAGGTGCGGGGTGGGCTGGATCAGGGATGCCAGCGCGCTCAGGCCGATGCCAGATGGGTGCGGCCGGGCAGGTGGCGCCCAGATTAGCGGCACGCGGGTCGGCGGCGGAGCCCCCGGCCGGTCATCAATCCGATAACCCGGTTATCAAGCCGCTCACCGCAGACACACAGCCGGTCTCGTGTCGATGCAGGTCGCAGTCACGTCGCCCGGCGGACCCCGCCCGCGCGCCCTCCCGGTCCCTTACCGTGATCGTCACTACCGGGCGCTACCGGCGCGCGTCCGGGCCCGGTGGTTTCCCGCCACGGCAGTGTGCACACCGGCCCGCCCGTCAGCGGCACGTGGCGCGGAACACGACCCTGGAATACATGAACCCACGAATTCGCCTCGCCGCGATCCTGACCGCCCTGCTCGCCGCCCTGGCCGTGCTCGCCACACCGGCGTCCGCGCGCCCGGCCGACACCTCCGCGGCGCCCGAGGCGCGCGATGGCTACACGTTCCCCGTCTACGTCACCAACACCGACACGATCACCCTGCGCAACGTCTACATCCAGTTCAAACACCGCGACCACACCTGCTCCGACAAGAAGGACCTGGACGCCGGTGAGCGCAAGTACTACTTCACCTGCAAAACCTGGAGCGACGTCTGGTACCACGACTACTGGTTCGGCTCGTTCGACGCCCTCGGCCGCCACTACCAGACCAAGACCAACTTCTACTGCGACCTCGGCAAGAACGACGCCGGCAAGCCCGTGGAGGTCACCATCAACCGGCAGAAGATGACCGTCACTCCCGGCTCCACCGGCGCGTGCACCGTGAGCGTCGACCCGGTCTGATCCGGCTGCACACCCGGACCCGCAATGGACGCGAGGCCCCCGCCACGGGTAGGTGTGGCGGGGGCCTCGCGCGTACCGGCCCGTAAGCGGGGCCGGTGAGTGTGGGTCAGCCGGCGAAGAAGTCGCCGGTGACGACGATGTGCTTGGGGCCGCCGCTGCCGCGCCGGACCTTGTGCATGTCGGTGCGGGTGTCGAAGTCGCCGTCGATCACCAGCATGTCGTCGTCCGCCGTGGCCGGGCCGGTGCCGATCGGGGGCGCGGCGACGGGCGTCGTGTCGATGTCACCGGCGGGGGTGGGTTCGGTGTGGGACATCGTGTCCTCTGCTTCCTCGTGAACGGGTTGGGGAATCGGCGCCGCACCCGGTCGGTGCGGCGGGGTCGGTGGGGCCGGGCGACGTTGCGGCCCGGCCGGGGGAGGGTCAGGCGTCGAGGCCGACCAGCGCCGCGGGCAGGGCGCCGGTGACGATCTCGGAGAGCTGGCGGAGCAGCGAGCTGAGCTCCAGGTGGCGCACGCGGTCCACCGGGTCGAGCGCGGCGGTGCCCGAC
Organism: Saccharothrix sp. HUAS TT1; assembly: GCF_040744945.1. NCBI lineage: Bacteria > Bacillati > Actinomycetota > Actinomycetes > Pseudonocardiales > Pseudonocardiaceae > Saccharothrix > Saccharothrix camelliae. The sequence goes on from NZ_CP160454.1 coordinate 66,093, forward strand.
CACTGGGACCAGCCGGCGGGGTGCTCGCCGGGGCGGGCGGTGCGGTCCAGGTCGACCCGCACCCGGGTCAGACCGTCGGCCATGATCAGCCGCAGCTCGGCGGCCTCCACGTACGCGGCCGTGCCCAGTTCGGCCACCGCGTCCGCCGTGTCGGTGGTGAGCGTGGCCAACTGCGCGTCGGTGCACTCGGCGGCGAGCTGCCGGTGGATGTCGCGGCGCAGGCCGTCGGCGTGCTCGGCGATGCCGGCCAGCCACGCGACCCGGTCGAAGTCGGGCTCCGGGTGCGGGTCGAGGACCTTCGCCAGACCCTCCAGCACCTGGTGCGCCGTCCACGCCACCGAGGCCAGCGGCTCGGTCACCGGGCCGATCATGGTCGGCAGCAGCACCTGCGAGAGCCTGTCGGCCAGCACCGCGACGTGCCGGTGCTCCAGCAGCTCGGGAGACGGGGTGTCCGAGGGCAGGCCGCGCGGGGTGACGTCGCGGCGCAGCAGGTCCTCGAACACCGTCTGCTGGTCGACGCCGGCTGCGCGGGCGAGTTCAACCAGGCGGTGCTCGCCCGCCTCCCACGCCAGCACCACCAGCGACGCCCGGTTGCTCGGGTCGCCGCCGGCCTGCACCGCCCAGGTGCGCAGCGCCAGCAGCGTGGACAGCCTGCGCGTCTCGGGATCATGTCGGAGAGGGTCGGTGTGCTCGTCGTCCACGTGTTCCGCCTTGTCGTCGGGGGAGTCGCACCTTGCGTGGTGTCAACGTATCGGTTGACACAACTTTGTGTCAACCGATACGTTGACACCATGACCGAGCCCGACCGCATCCCGATCGCCGCCGACCACCTGCTGCCCGCCGAGCAGGAGGCCCGCCGCCGCAAGCTGATGCGCTTCGTCACCGTCGACCTGCCCGACACCGACGACTTCCGCGAACTCGCCGCCGCCCACGAACGCGCCGCCGCCGTCGCCCACGACAGCCGCACGCTCATCGCCGCCGCCGCGCAGGCCGCCCGCGACGCCCACCGCGACGGCACCGGCGACCGGGCCGTCACCGCCGAGGAGGCCGTCGCCGCCCTGGAGCTGCTGCCCGCGGTCGAGGAGGAGCTGCGCCGCGACGAGGTCGCGCTGATCGAAGCGGCCCGGGACGCCGGGCACACCTGGTCCACCCTCGGCGACGCCCTCGGCGGACGCTCGCGGCAGGCCATGCAGCAGCACTACCGCCGCATCGGCGGCGCCCGCCGCTGGCCCGAGCACCGCGAGGTCGACCCGCCGCCCGGCTCCCGCAGCGCCCACGACGACGACCGCGGCTGGCTGCCCGCCCCCGGCGCGTGGAAGCCCGACTACGCGATCGACGCCGCGCTTACCGAGGGCATCAGCACAGCGCTCAACGGCTACGCCGTAGCCCGCGACGACGGCGACTACCCGGCCCTGCGCTGGACGTTCGTCTACGGCCGCGACCCCGAGGACGCCCCCTCGGCGTTCTACCTCGAAGGGTGGCTCGCCGCCGACGACGCGCCGGAGCTGGACCCCGGCGAGCAGTTCGACGAGCTGGAGGACTGGATCCGCCTGCTCGGCCTGACCGAGCGACCCGCCCAGTTCGTGCACGGCGGCGGACGCGAGTGGTGGGGCTACGTGCACGCCACCCCGGCCGTGCTGCGCACCATCGACGGCTGACCGACGTCCCGGCCGGGCACGGCGAACCACCGCCCACCCGGCCAGGACACGTCCGCACCTGCGGAAACGCCCACTGCGGTACCGTTCGTCCACCGGCCGGGCACGACCCGACCCGCACAGCGCCGGGCGCCCACGCGCACGGCGAGGATCATCCCCGCGACCACGGGCCCGCCCCGCGGTCGCCAGCACCGCCTGGTCGCAGGCCGGTGAGGATCGCAACGCCTCCACGGGCACCGTCGGCACGCCCGCGCCCCTTCGCGCGGCGCCCGCCACCACGCCCACGCCACCGTCCCGTCCGTGACCGGCCGGGCACGAACCCGAGCAGGAGCGACCCGATGCCGCGACCCGCCACCGACCACCCCACCGTCGAGACCGTCCCCGACCGACACGTCGAAGTCGGTGCACCCGTCCGCCTGGAGTGGCTGGCCGAACGCGCCGACCCCCCTTGGCTGGCCCACGACCACCCCGGCCTCACCACCGAGCACACCACCGGCTACCACGGCGAACCGCAGACCAGGCACACCTCCGTCGTCGTCCCCCTGCGCGTGCGGACCTCCCGGCCGGGCGGCTGGTCCGAGCCCGGCGCCGACGACGAGTTCGACTTGGACTGCACGGTCGCCGTGGTACGGCCCGCCACCCCACAGGAGGCCGCGCCGCTGCTGGCCGAGGAGGAACGCGACGCCACCACCCACCGCCTCCTCGACCGCCTCGACGCCCTCACCCGCGGGCTGGACCAGGCGGACGGCGAGGTGCCCGACCCGGACCTGTCGCACGTGGACATGTCCGACGAACACGAGATCCGTGCCGGGGTGCGCGCCGAGTACGCCGACGCCCGGGTGGCCGACGCGCGCCGGCACCGGCACCTGCGCACCCTCGACGGCCACCTCCTCGCCCGCCCCGGCAACAACGACCACGGCCGCGCCCTGCTCCACCCCGACCCCGACCCCGACCGGGGCGTGGTGTGGCTGGACCGCGGCCACCACTGGGCGCTGCGCTGCTACCGACTGCACGGCGAACTCGCCGACATCGTGGACGAGCTGACGCCGCTGCTGCCGTTCGACGCGATCGGCGACCGCCGCAGCCTCACCCGCGACCAGGTCGCCGAGCTGTTCGGCGCCGACGGCCGCGACCTCGACGACGTCCTCGCCGCCTACCACCTCGACCCGCTCACCCCCGGACCCGGCCGACCCCGGTACGAGGGCCAGGACGACGGGCAGATCCGCTACCCGCGCGCCAGGACCCTCAACGCCCACCGGCACCTGGAGCACAACCCCGGCCATGTGCGGGAGCAGCTGCGACGCGAGCGGGAACGACACGAACAGCCACAACCGCGCACCCGGCGCGCACGATGCGACGAACGCGACCTGCGCGACGAACTGCGCCACGTCGACGTCCGTGACTGGTGACCAAGCCACCCGATCGGCCCCGATGAATTCGCACAGCAGACCGCATCGATTCCCGACTGCGATAGTGGCCGCATTTCTGCGGCTCCGATTTCCGTGAATATCCGAAAACGACGGTGGACGGATCAATCCGTGGTTCCCGGCTAGGATCCACCCGTCCGACGACCGCTCATGGGCTCGGTGACCAGCAGTTCCCTGTCATCCGGGCCGGTGCGGCGCAAGAGCACATCCCGACCCTCAGCCCTCCGGGCAACGACCGAAGGAGAACGAGACGTGAGCACTGCGGACACCGAACTCGAAATCCGTGACGACGAGCAGCCCGACGAGGTGACCGCCGACGCGCTGCGCCACTTCGCCCGGCGCACCAGGCGCGTCTGCCACGAACTCCGGATCAGCACCGACGCGGACTTCGACGCGAACCCCGAGCACTTCACCGACACGCTGCCCCGGGTGCTGGAGGCGGAGTCGCAGATCCTGGTGATCGACGGCGCGCAGGCGTACCTGGACTACCTGCACGGCGTGACCCCCGAGCACCCCGAGGGCCTGCCCAACAGCCTGTGCGGGTGCCGTACGGGCGCGGCGGAGCTTCCGACGCTGTTCCCCTCCACGCCGGCCGCGCCGCCCGCCGTCTACCCGATCTGACGAAGTCGTTTCGTCATGTCCTGACCTGCGGTGATCCGAGCGGGCGCGGTGACCTTCCCGGTCGCCACGCCCGCTCTCCCCGTTCCACGGGAAGGCGCGGGTCGCGACCCCGGCGGGTGACGCCTCACCGGACCCGCCTGTCGCCCGGTCGCCCCTCCTGCTACCATGACGAAGTAAATTCGTCATGGTTGGAGCTGCGGTTTCCTGCCGAATCGGACGGGAGAGCACGATGGCGCCGAACAAGGGCACGGCCACACGCAGAGTCGCCGACGCCCTCTCCGCGCACTTCGGGCACCGCTTCACCGCCGACTACTCCAGCGGCCCGCGCAACACCACCGTGTGGCGCGTGGAGTGGACCAACGGCCCCACCGAGAACGAGGTGACCGCCGTACTGCCGACGGTCGCCTCCGGCATCTACGGCTACCGCGCCGACGAGCTGCGGCTGCGTCGCAACGCCGACGAACGCAACCTCGTCGCCGCCTGGGTGCTCCACCACGACCCGGCCGACCCCGAGACCCGGTACCAGGCCGCGAGCGGCGCCCGCTGGCAGGCCGAGCAGTACTTCGCCGTCACGTCCTTCCCCCGCGACCTGCCCGAGGGGCACGAGGCGTGGACCCTCGCCGACGAGGCGCTGGCCGCCGGCGGCTCGCAGTGGCACGACGCCGACAAGGCCGTCGCCTACCTCGCCGCCACCGGCGTGCAGGCCCTGCGCATCCGCCGCTGGCTGGCAGCCGTCGACCTGCTCGACCGCCTCCGTCCCGAGGACACCCCGCCGCCCCGGCCGCCGCTCGACGTCCACGTGGTGCCCGCGTCCGTCCTCGACGAGCTCGGCTCCGCGCTCGCCGCCGTCGCCCACCACCTCGGCGGCGGCGGGACTCTCGCCCACGACCCGCGCGTCCGCGTCCTCACCCTCGAAGCCGTGCGCGACATCGTCGCCGGCCTGCTCGACGAACGGCAGCTGCACCACGCCATGCAGGCCGTCGCCGACGGCACCGCCCTGGGCAGGCTGAGCCTCCTGCTCGGCCTCAGCCGCACCACCCTGGGCAAACGGTGGCCCGGAAGCCGCGCCGACGCCGTCCTGCGCCCCAACGCCTGGCTCGCCGCGAACCTCGACCCGTGGCGCACCGCGTGCGTCGATGCCGCCGCCGCGGTGCACCGCCTCGACGACGGGCCCCTGTTCGACCAGGACGTGCGGTCGCTGGCCTGGTCGCTGGGGCGCACCGCCGACCTCGCCGGCGGCTGGCGCGACCTGGCCGGCACCCCCGAGCAGGCGCGGTCCCTGATCGCCGCCCTCGCCCGCTACCGCGACAAGCTCGCCCGCAACCCGTGGGCCCTCGCCCCGCCGTCACCCCTGGACCCGGAGATCGCCGCCCCGCTGGAACGCCTCGCCGCGCTCCTCGCCGACTACGACATCGCCGAACCCCCGCGACGGCGCGGCGGCAACAACCGCCCGCCCACCCCGACCGCCTGACCCGGCAGCACCCCGGCGGCCCGCCCGCCACCCCTCCCGTGCGAACGGGGGCGCAGCAGTCCCATCCACTTCGCGCACGAGGAGAAACAGCATGGCCAAGCTCAAGCCCCAGGACCTCGTCGCCGGCCCCGGCGAGATGATCGTGACCCGCGGCTCCGGCAACGGCGGCACCCGCTACGTCGTCGGCGAGGTCACCCGCGTCTGGTGGTGGAAGTCCCAGCACCCCGACTTCACCACGCCCCGCCAGTACACCCCGATCGACCAGAAGAAGCAGATGGGCTACGTCGTGCCGATCGAGGTCGCGCAGGAGTACTGGTCGGAGGACGGCCTGTCCTTCGGCGTCGGCGACGACCGCGGCACCGTCTACGCCGCCCGCGTCCGCCCCGCCACCGAGGAGGAGGTCACCGCCGTCCTCGGCCCGGTCGACCCCGAAGCCGACGCGGCGGCCGAAGCCCGGCGCGAGGAGAAGCGCCGCGAGCAGCAGCGGCGCATCCTCGACAACGAGATCCACCGGCTGATCGCCCAGGTGGAGATGGGCCGGCCGGTGGACAGCGAACCGGCCGACGCCCCGCACCCCGACGCCGTCGAGGTCGAGTTCGGCGGTCCCGTGCACAAGGGCGGGCTCCGGCTCTGGGTGTACGAGCCGCAGGAGGGCGAGCAGGGCGCCCTGTGGTCGGTGAAGACGTTCCGGCCCGACGAGTTCTTCCGCCACCCGCTGACCCCGGCCCGGAAGAAGCTCGTCGACGAACTCACCGCCGCCTACGCCGACACGGGCCGCTGAGCGACGTCTCCGCCATACTGGTGGCGTTCCGGCCGACCCCGCCGGGACGCCACCGGGAGGACACCATGCGCAGCCCCCTGCGGCGGATACGCGACGGCGAAGCGCTGCTCGCCGAACACGGCCTGCACCACGTCATCCCCGACTTCCGCCGCGCCGCCCGGGCCCGGCTGGTCATCCGCTGGCTCGCGGCCGTGTCCCTGCCCGTCACCATCGTGCTGCTCGTCATCGAGCACTTTCCCCGATAACCGAGTGTTGCCGGTACCACACCCGATGGAACCGAAAAAGCACGCCAATAATGGAATTCGCGTGCGCGGTCTATTAGGATAAATGGTACGGAAATAGCGGTGCGGTTATCCAGGGAGGTCCGGAATGGCTATCACGAACCAACCGGTCACGGACACCACGTGCAAGGACATGATCCCCACCGGCGTGTACGGCTTCGAGGGCTTCGAGGTCAAGGAATACGTCCGGTGGGCCGGATGGGGTCCGGGCGAGGAGGAGGCCGTGATCGTCCACCAGGTGTTCAAGACCCCCAATGTCGGGGCGCACCTGGCCGGGTGGGTGATGTGCCACCCGGACCGGATCGTCGTCTCCACCTGCGAATGCGAGCGCGGTTTCCCGCTCACCAAGACCGTGGACAGCGTCCGGGAGGGCCTGGAGGCTCTGCGGGCGGTCACCTTCTGAGCATCGGGCACCCCCGGTTCCGCGCACCCGCAGGCGGTGTGCGGGACCGGTCGTCGAACGGAGGAACCGTGCCCCTCACCGGCGCCCTCGCCACCGGCGTCCTGCTCGGCCTGCTCGTGCTCACCGCCACCGCGTTCATCGGCACCAGCCGCCGGTGGCACGACCGCCGCCACGCCACCACCCGCCGTGTCCTGTCCTGCGACCACTGCCAACGCGAACAGGACGCCGAACACGGCCGCACCGGTTCATGATTCACGATTCGCGAATCACGAACCGGCAGGTTCACGCGTCCGCCGACGCCACCGCGACCTCGATGTCCGGCCAGTCGTCGACCAGGATCATCAGCCGCGGCGGCACCCCCACCGGCACGTCCCCGAGCACGCCGGCCGACACCTCCGCCGCCACCGGTTCCGGCGCGGCGGCCGGAAGCGGCCACTCGTGCGTGCCGTCGCAGCGCCGCTGGTACGGGTCGTGCCGCTTGTGGTGCCGCAGCCGCCCGTCCATGCGCAGCTGGTACTCGCGCTCGCACACCGGGCACACCCCGCGCGGCTTACGCGGTCGGTTCGGGTCGGCCTCCCGGCGCGGTGTCCGACGGATGTGCGGATGGCGCACCACCGGCATCGGTGCGGGTAGCGGTGGTACGGACGGTTGCGGCGTGCGGTGCTTCGCTTCCGACGGCACGGGCGCCGGGGTGGTGTCCGCCACCACGGCGCGGTCGGTGACGGGCGGCGCGCCGTGGTGGAAGTCCAGCAGCGCGTGCACCCGCAACCGGACATCGTTCGGAAGCCGGCTCAACGCGGTGCGCGCGGAGTTGACCTCCATGCCGAAGATGCGGGCGATGTCCGCCACCCGGTACGTGTAGGCGGTCGCCAACAAGACGACCAGGGCGTTGCGCACCTCCGCGTCCGTCGTGACCCTCACCAGCAGATCCGGCGGACCGGATCGCGCTGTCCGCGCGCCCCGGACGAGACTGGGGGCCAGCGCATCGAGCAGGGCGGCGGGGTCGCGGTTCATCACTGCCTCCCGGACGGTGTGGCGACAGAGTCTTCGGAACACATTCGGTGCCCACGCGATCCCGGTCGGGTGATCATCTCCCGGTGGGTGGGGGCGCGTCGGGCGAAACGGTCGGCGCTCTCCGCGGCGTGCACCGCGTCGCGGATCGCCGTCCACACCAGACCGCGCGCCGGAACAGCCGGCGTGGCCGGTTCGCCGCGCACACCCTGCACGACCCGGACCGTGTCGCCGACCGGCGGCCGGTTGCGGTGCACGAGGATCACCGTCGGCGTGCCGTGGCCGGGGATGTAGGCGCCGGAGCAGTCGATGATCCAGCGGGCGTCGAACCTGGGCAGCCAGTCCTGTACGTACTTGCGGCCGAACTCCCGCTTCATGAAGCTGTTCGCGGTGAGCTGGGCGCACCAGCCGCCGTCGACGAGCAGCCGCATCATCAACGAGTGGAACGGCAGCGCCAGGCTGTACTTCCCGGAGCACACCTCGGGGTAACGGGCTCGGATCGCCGCGTTCGCCGCCGGATCCTTCGGGGTGATGTAGGGCGGGTTCGCCAGCACCACCTCGTACCGGGCGGGCGCGAGCAGCGGATGCTCGTCGAGCAGGCTGTCCGCCGCGTGCACGTGCAGCGGAAGGTCTCGCAGCACACCGAGGTCGTGCCGGTGCCGCAGCCGGGCCCACGCCAACGCCACCATCCGGTAGCGGGCCACCAGCACCGCGTACGGGTCGAGGTCGACGCCGTGCACCCGGTCGGCGGCGGCGAACAGGTTCTCCGCTCCACCCGGCCCACTGCCCACGATCCGGGTCCAGGACTCCAGCAGCAGGTGCCCGGTGCCGCACGACGGGTCGATGATCCTGGGCGCCGCCCAGTCCTCCACCGCCCGGTCGTAGGAGACGCGCAGCAGCAGGTCGGCGACCCACCACGGGGTTTGACACAAAGCCCGGTTCTTGCGGGACTCCACCGAAAGCGCCTGGTAGAGGTCGCCCAGCGGGTAGGACCACCACAGCACCGCCGTGTCGTCGGGCACCGCCCGGCGCCGCTCCCACAGGCCGCGCACCTCCGGCCGGCTCGTGTCGACGTCGGCCAGGCCGTCCAGGGCCGGGTGCAGGCGGGCGACGTCGGCCAGGGACGAACCCAGTCCGATCCGGCGGGCGTGCTGTTCCAGGGCGGCGGCGTGCACCGTGACCGCCGCCGCCTGCCGGCCGACGTCATCGGCGAGCCCGTCGCCGACCCGGCCCGCGTCGGCGAGCAGGTCGCGCGGCAGGAACGGCTGGCGGTCCGCGACCGGCGGCTCCGCCGGCTCGACCCGCACCGCCGCGTCCGCGTTCACACCGACTTCCGTCCCGTCGTGGCGGTTTCCCCTCCGGCGGGCCGGACGCCGCCCGCGAGGACCAGTTCGGTGTTGACGACCGGAGCGCGGGAGATCCACACCAGTGAGCAGTGCACCGAAGCCCTGTCGGTGGGCCACTCCAGGTTCTTGATCGCGCGCCAGATCGTGCCGCCCTCCGCGACCACCTGGTCCAAGCCGACTTCGCGGGTCGCGCCCTGGGCGATCGTGTTGGTGAACACCATCCCGAGCTGCCCGCCCCGGTGCAGCAGGTCGTGGGCGCGCAGCAGGAAGTACGCGCTCAGGTCCGCGCTGCCCCGACGACCGCGGCCCACCTCGCGCACCAGCCGCTCCCGGTAGTCCCGGCCCAGCACGCCGGTGATGCGCCCGCCGCCCAGCCACGGAGGGTTGCCCACCACCGCGTCCAGTCCCGGCCACGGCTCCAGGTGCGGCCACAGCAGCACCGGGTCGGTAAGCAGCGCGTCACCCGGCACGACCCGGGTGGCCACCTCGGCGTCGACCCGGGCGTGCGGCGCCAGCAGCGCCAGGCACAACCGGGTCGACGCCACCGCCAACGGGTCGAGATCCACCCCGTACAGGCAGGACCGCACCACCCGTTCGGCGACCGCCCGCCGCGACACCGCCTCGTCCAACCCCGCCTGCACCAGGGCCGCCGTCACCGTGTCCACCAGGTCACGGGCGGCGGCCACCAGCAGCGCCCCCGAACCGCACGCGATGTCCGCGATCCGCAGTCCCAGCAGCTGCTCCAGCGGACGCAACCGCCACACCTCGGTGTCGGCGGTGTGCAGCGGCCCCACCGCGGCGACGGCGGCGCGCACGGTGTGGCGGGCGATCTCCGTCGCCAACCACGGCGGGGTGTACACCGCGCCCACCCGGTCCTGCGACGGCCACGCCAACATGCCGTCACCCGGGCAGTCGTCATGGCCGTCCGCGCACCAGTGCCGCCCCAGCCACGTCACCCCACCCCGACGACGGGCCAGGATCGACAGCCCGACCGCCAGGTCGAACAGGGCCGGCTCGTCGCCGTCGGGCGTGTGCAGCCGGTCCATCCGCGAGGACAGGCGCACGGCCGTCTCCTCCGCGACCTCCGCCAAGCCGTCCGGGTCGACCGCGCCGTCCCGGTCCGCCAGCGCCTGGTCCACCAACTCCGGCAGCACCACGGCCGGGTTCACCGCCCACCACCCGGTGCGGCTCGGGGCGTCGACGCGGCCCCGCCGGCGGAGACCGTTGCCGGTCGCGCCGCGCGGGCGGCGATGCTGTGGCGGTGGGCCGTGCCGGGATCGGCGACCACCCCGCCCGGATGCAGGGCCGCGCACCAGTGGATGCCGTACCGGATGACGCCGCCCGGTTCGTGCGCCAACAACGCCGTCCCGCGCGCCAGCGCGGTCGCCGCCGACGCCGTGCGCTGCCGGGCGCGTGCGTCGCGGCCGGGGAACTGGAGGGCGTCGCCGCAGGAGGCGATGGTGGCCGCGTCGCGGGCGGCGACCTCCCGACGCCGCGTGGCGTCCCACCCGCGCGTGTGGGCGATCATCAGCGGCACCGCGAACGACAGGAACTCCCGCAGGCCCTCGATCCACACCGCGGTCCGGTCCCGCCCGGCGTCGACCTCGGCAGGACCGGCCACCACGGGGTCGACCACGGCGGTGCCGCCCGCGCCCGGCATCATCGCCGGCCTCCCCGGGTTCCGGTCGCCGTCGGGGTCGTCGAGCGCGTGCTCCGGTCGTGGCGCATGGTGTCCTCCGCGTCGGGATTCGTGGACTTTCTCCGGGATTCGTGGACTTCGGTCAGGATTCGCGCGGACTTCCGCGTGGTGCCGCCGGCGGGATTCGAACCCGCACATGGCCCGCTTTTAAGGCGGCTGCCTCTGCCATTGGGCTACGACGGCCAGGTCGGACCAGGATGTGGCCGGCACGTCACGGCCGGCGGCGGACGCCCCACCCGGAGGAAGCGGGAGATCGGGTGGGACGCCGCCGGCCACCGGACGCGGACGCGCGCGTGCTCCGCGTGCCGGTGCCTTCCGGAATGCCCCCGCGTGGCCAAAAACGCCGGGGCGTCGGGTCTGTGCGGGCCGGTCAGCCGGGTAACAGCGGCACCGGCCGACCGGCCGCCTTCGACCGTGCCCGTTCCGGTCGCGGGGGACGCGGCCGGACCAGGGCGGCCACCACCAGCGCGGCGGCGGTCAGCACCGCGGCCACCGGCGGCACCAGCTCCACGCCCGCCAGGTCGGCGACCGCGCCGCCCACCGCGCCCGCGCCGGCGATGCCCAGGTAGATCGCCGACGCGTTCAGCGCCAGCCGCATCCCCGCCTGCGCCGGGTCGACCGCCACCAGCCCGGCGAACAACGGCGGGTTGAACGCCCAGAACAGGCCGCCCCACACCACCGCCACCGCCACCGCCGGGCCCGTGCCCGCCGCGACGGCGGGCGCCAGGACCGCGAGCAGCGCCGCGCACCCGGCCAGCACCACCAGCAGCGGCGTCCGGCTGCCCCACCGGTCCGCCGCCCGGCCGCCCAGCACGTTGCCGACCACGCCGCCCGCGCCGAACCCGAGCAGCACCACCGCCGCGTCGACCCGGCCGCCGCCCGCCACGAGCACGGCCAGGTAGCCGTAGGCGGCGAACGTGCCCAGACACGCCAGCAGCGACACCGCCAGCAGCCGGCGCGTCGACCGGTCCCGCAGCACGCCGAGCCGCCGCCGCAGGCCTGCGGCGGGACCGGCGGGCACGGCGGGCGCGGCCAACGCCACCAGCACGCCGGCCGCCCCGCACAGCCCGGCCGCGAGCAGGAACGCCGCCCGGTAGTCGCCCGCCAGGTCGGTCACCAGCCTGCCGGCGGGGACGCCCAGGACGGTGGCCGCGGTCAACCCCGCGGTGACCACGGCCATCGCCCTGCCCCGCGCGCCCGGCGGGTTCGTCTCGGCCGCCAGCGCCGTGGCGGCCGGGGTGGTCAGCGCCGCGCCCAGCGCCGTCACCACCCGGGCCGCCAGCAGCCAGCCGAAGCCGTCGGCCGCCGCCGCACCGAGGTTCCCCGCCGCGGTCACGATCAGCGCTGCCACCAGCAGGGTGCGCCGCTCCCACCCGCCCGTCGCCACCGCCAGCAGCGGCGCGGACACCGCGTAGGCCAGGGCGAACGCGGTGATGGTCTGCCCGGCCTGCGGTACCGACACCTCCAGCCCGGCAGCGAGTTCGGGCAGCACGGCGGCCACCAGGTAGCCGCTGGTGCCGGCGGCGACCGTCGCCCCGGCCAGGGCGTAGGTGCGCGGACGCACCCGCGCCGCCCCGGCCGGTTCGGGTCCGGCCAGGGCGGGACCGGTCGGTCCGGTCCCGGTCGAGCCGGTCGGGGTCGGCTCGACCGGGACCGCACCGGCCGGGGACCGGCGACCCATCACGCCACCCCGTCCAGCAGCGGCGCCAGCAGGTTGCGCACCACCGCCACGTTGGCGTGGTCGATCGCCGGCTTGTAGACGCGCTCGGCGGCGACGGCGAACGGCTTGCCCCTGCGCTCCAACGTCGCCAGCGACCGCAGCACCGGCACGTCGTCGTCCTCGTCGGGCAGCGCCGGCGGCATCGACAGGTCGTCGTACTCGGGTTCGCCCGGCACCACCGGGAACACGTACTGGGTGTGGCGGGCGCCCGCCGCCAACGCCCCCAGCGGGGTGTGGCCCGCCGTGAACGCCTCCAGCTCCGACCCGGCCAGACCCAGCCGGCCCGGATGCACCAGCGAGTCCACCGCGGCCAGGTGCCGCCCGTACCGGTCACCGCGGGCGACCAGCCAGCCCCGCCGCAGCAGCACCTCTGTTCCGGCCGGCAGGCGCATCAGTCGCGCCTCGTGCTCGCTGAGCAGGTGCGTCGTGTCCGGCACGCGGGCCACGCGCGCCAGCCCGCCGCCCAGGCCCAGCCAGGAGGTGAACACGAACGTGAAGTGGAACCGCAGCCCGCACAGCAGGTCGCCCAGGTACTCCACCCGGCCGTCGTGGTTGTCGAGATCGGGACTCGGCACGGTGACCCGCTCCGGGTGCGCGTAGGCCGTGAAGCTCGTCATCGCCGGGTCGCCTGGAGGTGCAGGCCACGACCGCGAACACCGGTCCGGCGGGTGGTGGACCGACGGAGCCCGGTTCGGCGAGGAGGTTCGGCAGGCTGCTCGACGAGGAAGGCGAGGACGACGAACTCCGGGTCGCGCATCGGCGAGCAGGCCGGGCACAGGTCGCGGTCGTGGCCGTCGACGCGGCGCAGCGTCCAGCCGAAGACGGCGGCGTTGCGCCGCGCGTTCTTCAGCCCGGAGGTGGTCTCGGCGCGCGGTTCCCACTCGCCGCAGCCCAGGCGGTCGCACTGCACGGTGGTCGTGGTCAGGGTGCTCACGGGAATGGCCTTTCCGGGGCCCGGCGGGGCCCGTTGTCGAAACAGGGAATTCGAAGCGGGAGAAGCGGAACGGGCGTCAGCCGGCCTGCGCGGCGGGCGGCAGGCAGCACGGCGGCTCCGCGTCGGGCAGGTACGCGCCGGCGAAGGTCACCGTGCGGCCCGCCGACGGCGCGAACCACGAGATCGTCACGTTCCGCACCCGCAGGTCGGGGTGCATCAGGTCCGCCAGGCTCTGCAAATCCATGCACAGCCCCAGCACCGACGCCCCCAGCTCGACCCGGGTGGACTCGTCGGCCGGCAGTGCCGTCACCTCCGCCCACGGCCGGATGCGCCGCTCCACGCGGGCCTGGACCAGGCGCACCGTGTCGGCGAACTCGCGCGCCTCGTCGCCGTCCGGCAGCGGCCGGTGCAGCACCTCGTCGCAGGCCGTCCACAGCTCGCGCAGCGCACACAGCGCCCGGTAGGGCAGCTGCACGGCGTTGACGGCCAACAGGTCCTCCAGGCAGGCGCGCAGTTCGCGCCGGCCGCGCTCGACCGGGTCGCGCACGAACGCCGCCGTGCAGCCGCCCGAACGACGCGGCGGCGGCGCAGCGCGTCGTTCGGGGCCGTCGTAGCGGGGCAGCGGCGCGGGCGGCGCGGCGAGCCGCGCGACGGCTCCGGCCCCGGTCGGGGACGGGACCGGAGCCGGCCGGGTCGGGGTCGATCGGATCAGGGTGGAACGGGTGGTGGTGGAACCGGTCGAGGCCATGTGGGTAGACGCCTCCAAGGTCGGGTCGAGGGCGAAGGGGGGCCGGCCGGACACCGCCTCGGGGGGCGTGAGCGATGCCCGGCCGGTTCCTGCCCCCTTCCGCCCCGGCCGCGGGGAACCTCCGGCGACTCGAGTACGGGTGGACACCACGCCGTCGGGTTGGGGAGCCGGCGTCGTCCCTGCGCGACGCACCTCCGCCGGGTGCGTCCCGTTCTCGTGGCCGCCGGAGGTTCATCCGCGGCCCGCCGCCCCGATTCCGGGTCAGGGCGACACGAACGACGCTACGACCCGATGGTGTCGTACAAAACTGTGGGTGACCGCTGAATTACGGTCCGGCTACCCGTGTGGTCCGGTAGAAGCACCACCCGCGCACCGTGGAGCCACCCACCCTGCGTGGAGCCGGCACCGGGGACGTCGCCCGCCGGTACGTGGTCGACCCCGCCCGTCTACGTGGTCGCCGGCCCGGCAGTACGTGGTAGCAGTCGTCGCGCTACGTGGTCGCCGCCCGCGAATTCCCCGGTCGTCGCAGGTGGGCGCACTCGTCGCCGTCCCCGATCCTGATAGGCGACACCCCCACCCGCCCCCAGGCAGGAAGGCAGCGCCGGTGACCCCCTCCGACGTCGAGCTGTTCACAGGCACCTACCGCAACCACGCGCAGGCCGCGCACGCCGCGATGCTGGCCGACGGGGCACGCCCCCGCCGGGCCTACCTGCCCGGCCTCGCCCCCGCGTGGCTGGTCGTCGGCGACACCGACGCCCGCGCCGCCCTGCTCGACCCGCGCCTGTCCAAGGAATCCGTCCTGGTGCGGGACACGATCGCCGACCTGGCCCGCGCCGCCGGCCTGCCCGTCCCGGCCGACCTCAGTCGCATGTTCGGCGACTCCGCCCTGTTCCGCGACGGCGAACGCCACGCCGCACAGCGCAGGCTGCTCACCGGCGCGTTCACCGCCAAACGTATCCGTGACCTGCGACCGCGCATGGAGCGGATCGCCCTCGGCCTGCTCGACGAGCTGCCCGGCCGCGCCGACGGCGGCGTGGTCGACGTCGTCGAGCACCTGGCCGCGCCGCTGCCGCTCATCGTGATCTGCGAACTGCTCGGCATCCCCGAGGTCGACCGCGACCGGTTCCGCCGGCTCACCGTGCTGCTCATGAACGACGACCCGGCCGTCAACGTGCCCGCCTCCGACGAGATGGCCTCGTTCTTCGCCGACCTCATCGCCGCCAAGCGCGCCGCCGCCCGCCACGGCCGCGACGGCGGGGACCTCACCACCGCCCTGCTCGACGCCGACGACACCCAGCTGATCGACATCCTGTTCCTGGTGTTCGTCGCCGGCCACGAGACCACCGTCAACCTGCTCGGCAACGCCATGCTCGCCCTGCTCACCCACCCGCCGCTGTGGACCAGCGTCGCCGAGCACCCCGAGCTCGCGGCCCGCGCCGTGGAGGAGACGCTGCGCTGGGACTGCCCGGTGCGCACCGCCACCCACCGCGTCACCCTCGAACCCGTCGTCTACGGCGGCGTCACGATCCCGGCGGGGGAGCTGGTCATGGTGTCCCTGGACTCCGCCAACCGCGACCCGCGCCGCTGGGACCAGCCCGACCGGTTCGACCTCGGCCGCGACACCCGCGGCCACCTCGCCTTCGGCCACGGCCCGCACACCTGCCTCGGCGCTCCGCTGGGCCGCGCCGAAGGCGAGATCGTGCTGCGGCTGGTCACCAGACGCTTCCCGCACGCCGAACCCGGCGTGCCCGTCCGGCCCGGCACGGCCGCCGCCCGCTGGGTCAACCGCACCGAATCCACCATCATGAACGGCCTGGAGGCGCTACCCGTGCGTCTCGCCGCCGGCCCGCTCGCCGCCTGAACCCGCACCCGGGCCCGCACCATCCCGACCGACCGTGCCCGCCGACGGGTTCGACGCCTGCGCCGGCACCGGCGACGCGGCCTGCTCCTGCGCCGCCAACCAGGCGCCGAACTCGCGGCGGCCCACACCCGTCTTGCGGCGGGCCCGCGTCACCAGGTCCTCCACCGACCGCAGCTCGATGCCCATGAGCGCGGTCAGATCCCGGTTGGTCAGGTCCGGGTTGTCCCCGAGCAGCCGCACCAGCTCGTACTCCCGCTCGGTCAACCCGCCCGGCAGCACGTCCGGGGTGCCCGGCCGCGACGACGGCGACGGCAACCCCAGCGCCAGCGCCACCACCTCCTCATACGACATGCCCATCCGCCCCTGCGCCGACTCCACCTCGTAGCGGCGCCTGCCCAGCGCGGTCACGCACGCCGCCACCGCCGCGGTCTGCACCCGCAGCCACGGCTGGAGCCCGTCGACCGACACGTCGGTGCGCTTCTGCCGCTCCCACGCCCCGCCGAACAACCTCGCCGCCGTCGCGTGGTTCCCGGCGTCGGCCGCCACCACCGCCATCGACCACAACGTCCACGCCGGACCCCACGTGTCGCCCATGCGCACCTGCATCGACAAGGCGCGCTGCAGAAGCCCCCACGCCTGCTCCGGGTCGCCGTGGCGGTGCTCCACCATCGACAGCGTCCACAGCGCCCACGAGATCACCCACTGCGCGCCGTGCGCCTCGGCGTCGGCCAGGTGGGCGCGGGCGATCTCGTAGGCCAGGTGGCTGTTGGCGTGGAACGCGGCGTCGATCCCGGCGAACAGCCACACCATCGGGTCGTTCGTGCGCACCGCCAGCTGGTGTAGCACCGTCACCGACATGCGCGCCCGCGCCAGGTCGGGTTCGGAGATGAAGGAGTACGCGCCCTGGGCGTACTCCACCAGCATCGGAGTCTCCACGTCGCCCAGCCGCGCCAGGTGCTCCTCCGCCCGCTCCAGCAGATCCGCCGCGATGGCCTGCTTGCCCTGGATCAGCGCCGTCCACGCCCCCAACGCCAGCGCGCACGCCGACGCCACGCTCACCCGGTCGCCCTGCGCCGCCAGGCACGTCTCCAGCAGGCGACGCGCCTCGTTCAACACCCCGGCGAACGTGAAATACCTGGTCGAGCACAACGCGAGCGCCAGCTCCAGCGCCTGCTGCTCCTGGCCGTGCTCCAGCCGCCACGCCACCGCCGCGCGCACGCTCGGCATGTAGGTGTCGAGCAGGTACATCCAGGGGACCTCGCCCGGCCCGTACCACTCGCGGGCGGCACGCGCGGCCACCGCGGCGAAGTGGTCGGCGTGCGCGGCACGGGCCCGCTCGACCAGCTCCGGGTCCACCACCGCCCCGAACTGGCGGATCGGCGCGAGCATGTCGTACCAGCTGCGGCCCCGCTCCTCCCGCTGCCGCAGCACCGAGCCGTGCACCAGGTCCGCCAGCGCCAGGCGCATCGTGCGCACCGGCACGCCGCTGCCCTCCGCGACCGCCGCCGCCGCCTCCACGTCGAAGGTGTCGGGGAAGCAGCTCAACACCACCCACAGCCGCCGGTGCTGCTCGTCGAGCAGCCCGTAGGTCGTGGCCATCGCCGTGTACAGGCTGCGGTGCGCGGCCTGCTCGGCGTGCTCGCTGACCAGCACCTCCATCGGGTGGTCCAGCTCCTCCACGATCTCGGCCAGCGTCATGCCGTCGGCCAGGCCAGCCGCCAGCTCGATGCCCAACGCCACCCCGGCGACCTTGTCGCACAGCCGCGCCGCCAACCGGAAGTCCTCCTCGGTCTCCAGCGACTTCTTGTGCAGCGCCAGGCGGTCGCGCAGCAGCTGCACCGCCTCGGGCAGCGAACCGTCCCGGCGGGCCGTCCACGACAGCGGTGGCACCTCCAGCACGAACTCCGCGCCGCCCAGCCCCAACCGGAACTGGCTGGTGACCAGCACGTGCAGGCGGGGCGCGGCGCCCAGCAGCGTGCCGACCAGACCCGGCAGCGGCGCGGCGACGCCCGGTTCGGCCGGCACCACCAGGTGCTCGGCGTTGTCCAGCACCAGCAGCAGCTCCCGCTCGCGCAGCAGCTCCATCAGCAGCACGGTGCCGTTCGCCGACGGGTTGTTGTTCAGCAGGCCGAAGCGGCGCAACAGCGCCCCCTCCAGGTCCGCCTCGTTCGCGGCGACCGTGGCCAGCGGCAAGGTGACCACCCCGTCGGCGTAGCGGTCCTCGACGCGGACCGCGACCTGCTGCGCCAAGTGCGTCTTGCCCACCCCGCCCGGACCCTTCAACGTCACCAGTCGGTGCCGGTCCAGCTCGGCCACCGCCAACGCCATCTCCCGCGCCCGGCCCACCGACGACTTGATCGCCACGCGCGGCGCGTCGCGCGGGATCACCAGCCTGGGCAGCGTGTCGTCGCTCGTCGCGTGGCCCACCCGAATCCTCCGTCCCCGTCCCCCGCCGGCCGGTCAAGGGGCCGCGAGCGGAAGGGGTACGGCGGATTCGGGCCCCCTCCGGACGGAGCCTGCGGGCGAACGGACGTCCCGACATCGGACCTTACGGCGGTCGCCTCCCCGGAAACCGTCCGTCACCTGCGTAAACAAGCCTGCGAGTCTCCGGAGTATAGGCACCGCGACAGTGTTATCTCCGCATTCGTGCGGTCCGACCGGTTCGGTGCCCACGCCCGGAATTGATTCGGACCCGAATGGGCTAAACCCTCCGGGCCGCGTCACCGGGAGTATCGACACCGGCCGACCCGCAACCACCCCAAACATGCGCGACGCGCAAAGTTTCTAGGGCGTTTGACAAGCTGGTTCTAATGCGTTTGACTATGTTCATGACCTCGACACCCGCTCTGAAAGCCCCGACGTTCCGCACCCTCTTCCACGACCCCACCACGCCGATCCCGTACCTCGTCGGCGGGGAGATCACCGACGGCTACACCGCCGACATCCCCGAGCAGCACGTGCAGCGCCTGCTCACCTGGGCCGCCATCAGCGGCGTGTCCCCACTGACCACCGTCGTCGTGGTCAGCCACCTCGGCGGCTACGACGGCTTCGACCCCTACGTGCTGCGCGGCCTCGACCTCGTCCTGCCCCAGGTCGAGCACCGCAGCGTCTCCGACGGCTCCCTCGTCCTCGCCTCCGGCTGGCGGCTGAGGCTCACCGAGAACGGAGCCACCCGCGACGCCACCCTCACCGACACCGGCGTCGTGCGCACCGGCCTGCCGTACCACCAGGAGGAGGTCCTGGACCGCGACCGCAAGCACCGGGAACGCCTCGCCCGCATCACCAGCGAGGCCGGCACGGTCCGCGCCGTCGCCGCCGCCGCCTTCCACCGCCAGCAGACCGCCGGCGCGAACAGCGACGCCGACGCGCTGTGGCGGCAGGCGATCACCGCGGCCGTCGACAACGGCGAGAAGGTGCCCGACGTCGCCAGGGCCGCCCAGGTCACCGACAAGCGCGTCTACCAGATCCACGGCGAGGTGAAGGCCGCCCGCGTCGAGCCGGACGCCCCGGCACCGACCACCACGTCCTGAACCGCCACCGCCCGACCCTCGCGAAGCGGAGACACCATGCCCCCCACGCCCTCCCCGGACAGCCGGCACGCGCCCGCCCCGGCCCGGGGCGCCGCCGTCGTCGGAGACGTCCTGGCCGTCCCCGACGAGCCTCCCGTCGGCTCCGTGCTGCGCGGCCACCGACGGGAGTTCACCCGCGTCGACGGCGGCTGGACCGGCCGCCGCCTCGACGCCGACGGCGCACCCGACTGGATGCCCGACCCCGCGTGGCCCGCGCTGCTCGAACGGCTCCAGGACGCCGTGCTGGTCACCGCCGACGGCGACAGCCCGATCGGCCTCCCGGACGAGCCGCCCGTCGGCTGCCGCGTCACCACCCCGGCCGGGGACGAGTTCGAGCACCGGGTGCTCCTCGGCGCGACCGGCGGCGCGGCCGGCTGGGTCGACGGCGAGGGCATCTTCCACCGCTTCACCCACCTGCTGCGCGAGCACGGCAGCCTCACCGTCACCCGCGACGAGGCCGACGTGCTCGCCGCGCAGGCCCTCGCCGGCCGCGTCGACGGCCTGCGCCACACCGGGGAGTACGCCGCCGCCGACGGCACGCCCCTGGTGTTCCACTGGAGGAGTCGCGTCCAGTGGCCGGTCCGCGGCTACGGCCGCGACCAGTGGCACACCGCCACCGGCAACGTCGTCGAAGCCCCCTACGCGGCGCAGCGGTTCAACGAGCACGTGAAGCCGCCGCACGACGACTCGCCCGGCCGCGTCTGGTGGGCGCTCGGCTCCTACCCGGAGCTGGAGCCGTTCCGCATCGGCCTGGTCACCGACGACGAGCTGCCCGCCGCGATCCGGCTGCTCCTGGCCGCCGCCCGCAAGCGTCCCGACCGGCAGTGACCCGCGGCCGGCCGCCTCGTTGAGCCCGCGATGCGATTAATCGGCCCCCGCGCGGCGTCCCGTCCCCGAAGCCTCGGGCGGCGGGGCGCCAGGGGTGTGACATCCGGCGCGACAATATGCCGCGCTTCGTCAAGGATCGCCGCGTCCGCCCTGGTCACGGGCCTGTGCGCGGGTGGTTCCGGATGCACGAACGCCGCCGTCCGAGGGGGAGGGGACGGCGGCGTTCGCTGTGTGATCGGTCCGCGCGGTCCGGGGGGAGGAACCGCGGCGCAACCGGGACCGAGAGTGGCACGCCCCGCCGCCGGGCCTGCGGTGAACGCGCCGCCGATCACCCGGACGAGTGATCGTCGGCAGACGTCACCGACCCGCGTCGGGGGAGGGCTTGCGCCGGAACCGCACCGGCCGGTTCGGGCGCTTCTCCGGCGGGTTGAGGTGTCCGAGGTCGGCGAAGTCCTTGCGCAGCCGGTCCGCGCGGCGCAGCACGTCGAACACCGGCAACGTCGGGCGCGGCACGTCCAGCTCCAGCACCTTCGGCGCGGTGCGCAGCTCGGTGACGGCCAGGCCCAGCCGGGCCACCGACCCGGGCGTCACGTCCTCGTTCCGGACGTCGGCCGCGAGCTGGTCGATGTGGTACCGCTCGCCGTCGTCCTCGTCCTCGACCACATCACCGGTCACCTCGTCGAACACCGCGTCCCGGGCAGGGAGCAGCCCGTAGCGGTCGGCCTCCTCGGTGAAGGCCTTCGACAACGCCACCAGCTCGTCGTGGTGGGCCTCCACCCATCGCCGCTCGACCGCCGTGGCCCGCTCGATGCGCCGGCGCTCGGCCAGGGCGTCGACGTCGATGGGCGGTCGGGACCGCTGCCACGGCTTCGGCTCCGCCGGGAGCCGGTAGACCAGCACGCCGTCCAGGTAGGGGCGCGCGAACTGCAACAACGCCTCCAGGCGGTCCATGCGCTGCCGGGCGCCCTCCCGGCTGCGCATCCCGGTGGCGTGGGCGATCTCGGACAGGAACATGCCGCGCCGCTGGCCGGTGCGCATCCAGTCCAGCGTCTCGATCTGGTCCTCCCACCACAGGCGGTTGATCAACGGGTGGGCGTAGGCGGCCTCGGCGCGCAGCACCCAGTCCGGGATGCGCGGCGAGGCGTGCATCCGCATGTACCGCAGCACCCCGCGAGGGTCCGGATAGGACGGATTATCGGGGAGTCCGTGCAGGTCAGGGTCGCCAACCTTGGCGCGGTTGGCGACGATGCGGCGGATGGTCCACACGACTTCGTCGCGGGGCACCAGTGGGCGGGTGTCCATGCTGTCAGCATTTCATTCACGCAAAACAAGGTCAACGTGCTAGGATCAGAACATCGGATAACTTCTCTTATCCGATGAACCGAGGGGAGTCCAAGATGTCCGAATCGCCCGGTTCGGTCGACTGGGTGCGGCCACCCGTGCCGATCGACCGGCTCGTCTACCTCGTCAGCTACCGCACCGTCGGCACCGGCGACGGCCCGCGCCCAATGGTCAGCGGCCAGGAGATGACCGTCGCCGCCCTGCTGCACAGCTACGGCCACTACGTCGTCGCCGGCCACCGCAGGCTCGCGCCGCCCACCCTCGACCGCGACTACAGCCGCGGCGCCGCGAAGAAGTACCTCGACAACGACTCGTGGGAGATCCCGCTGCACCACCAGGGCAAGCACGTGGCCTCGCTGATCACCGTCGAGAACAGCTTCCCCGGCCTCGACGTCGACAAGCCGCTGCGCGAAGCCGTGCTGCCCGTCCTCGTCGACGTCCTGCCCCACACGCCCGTCTCGACGGTGCCGGTCAGCGAACTCGACGCCCGCCGCGTGCTCGGCGGCGAACCGCCCGAGCTGCCCCGCACCTGGTGGTGCCGCGACTGCTGCCGCCTCATCCCGGACACCGAGCTGGCCGACGTCGTCCACACCACCGACGGGCGCAGCCGCTTCGACCGCATCGGCACCCACACCGAGTGCGGCGAACGCTCCGCCGAGCACGTGTCCGCCGGCGCGCTGTTCACCGCGCTGGCGCTCGTGGCCATCCCCCACGAGCTGATCTCCAGCCCGGCCGTCGGCGCGGGCGACGCCCGCCGCGTCAAGCTGGCCGCCGCGCTGTGGCCCGCCGTGCAGGTCGTGTTCGCCGCGACCGGTGCCGGACCGGCCGAACCCGCCGGCCCGGTCGCCGCCCAGTCGTCGCCGGCCCGCGACGGCGACGACACCTGGTCCAGGTGGCGCAACGCCCTGCTCGACGTGGTCGACAGCGCCGAGGTCGACGTCGACCGGTACGTGCCGCACGCCCGCGACACCGTCGCCGACGTCCTCGCCACCCGCCTGCGGCCCGAGCAGGTCACCCATCGGGAGATGACCGCGCTGCTCGCCCTGGCCGGCACCCTCTCCCGCCGCGTCCCGCTGTGCTCCTCCCCCGCGCACGCCGCCCTCCAGGCCGAGCTCGCCGCGCACACCGCGTTTCTCGACGCCAACCGCAACCCGATCCCCGCGGCCGTGCCCGGGTGCGCCGGCGGGTCGTGCAAGCGGGCGGCCGTGGTCGGCGTGTGGACCCGCGGCGCGGAGAAGCCGCTGTGCCAGGACGACGCCCTGCCCGAGCTGGACCGCCAGGGCGTGATCGTCACCGTTTACGGCACCGACCCGCAGGTGGCGCTGCTGCTGGAACGGCAGGCCGACCGGTGACCGCCGACCCGCTGCCCGGCCACGTCGCCGCCGGGAACCTCCGGCCCGGCACCACCGTCGTGAACTGCAACTACAGCGCCGACGACCCGCGCGCCACGCTCGACGTCGCCTCGGTCACCGCGCCCGACGCCGACCTGATGGTCCTGGTGCACGTCGTCGACGGTCCGCCCGTGCCGCTCGCCTCCGACTGGCCGCTGGAGATCGTCACCCCGCAGATGGCCGACCTGTTCACCACCGTGGTGCACGCCGAGGCCGAACGCCTCGCCGACCTCGACCGGAACGGGGGCGCGTCGTGCCCGTAGCGCTCACCCCCAGCGGCAGGATCATCGTCTGCGACGGCTGCAACGCGGCGCTGGAACAGGTCACCGACGACATGCGCCACCCGCTGCCGCCCGAGCAGGCCCGCCGCCTCTACGGCAAGACCGAGATCGAATTCGTGGTGTGCGCGCCCCTGCCGGACGGCACGCAGCCGTGCCTGGAGCTGGCGCGCGTGCACGAGGACCTGGCCGACCAGGACCGCTGCCTGCGCGCCGGCTGCCCCACCCTCGGCCACTGCCCCTGACCAGCCCGACCCCCGACCCGGAGAAGAGAGACCCGTGAGCCCGCTATCCGTCCACGCCAACCGACTCGTGTTCGTCGCCGCCGCCGACCCCGCGCCCGACTTCTCCCGAGGCGAGGAGATCGCCCTCGGCACCCTGCTCCAGCGCTACGCCGACGCCACCACCGCCTCCTACACGCCCGTGGGCGAGGCCCGGCCGGACTGGACGATGCTGCCCGACGCCGCGGTGAAGTACCTCGGCCCCGGCGTCATCGCCTACGCCCTGAACCTGTGGCGCGACGGCCGGCACGTCGCCACCGCCGTCACCACCGACCACGACCTGCTCGACGTGCCCGCCGACAAGCCGCTGTCCGAGGTGTTCGAGTTCGACGCGCCCGCGCCCGGCCGCCGGGTCGTGCCGCAGGCCCCGAAGGTGACGGTGTTCCTGGCCGACGAGCACACCGAGACCACCCTGGGCGCCGCCCTGGACGACTACGCCGACTGCGTCGTGCGCATGTACCGGCCCGCACCCGACACCGCCGGCGGCGACGCGTCCGCGACGGGGCGGCCCGCGCTGGACGAGGTGTCCGCCGAAGCGGCCGGCGACGCCTACCGCACCCCCCTCGCGCTGGCCGAGAAGTACAACGGCCGGCACGCCCTGCACCTGGACCTGCTGCGCGACGGCAGGCGGGTGGAGACTCTGGTCGTGCTCGACCGGCACGCGGGCGGGTTCCGGGCCGGGCAGGGCGTGCAGCTGGCCGATTGGTTCGCGCTGGACGACGAGCCCGCCGAGGTGCCCGAGGGCCGCATCCGGGTCGTCACCGTGCAGCCCCAGCAGCACGACGGCCCGCACGACCCCCGGCTCAAGGTGCCCTACCCGTACCACGTGCGCCCCGACGGGCGCGTGCACACCCCGAAGCCGATCCCCGGTTGGCCGGTGGCGGTCGCCGGGTTCGCCGACAGTGTGCAGGACCGCTCCGTGGGCGTGCTGTTCACCGAGCTGTTCCGCAACCCCGGCGCCGCGCTGGGCCGCTACGCCGTGATCGAGCAGTCCGACGGCAACCTCGCCACCGTCGACCAGCCGATCGAGCGCGTGCGGCAGGGCAGCATCCCCACCCCGGCCGACTACGACGACAACGACGAGGACGAGCAGACCGACGACGGCCCGACCGCCGGCGTCGACGACTGGCGCTGAGCGCCGGAAGGACACCCGACCCTCATGATCCCCAACCCGAACACCGGCCTACCCAGCCACCCCGACCAGACCGCACCCAACCCGCAGGCACCGGACCGGCCCGCGCCGGCGCTACCCGGCATCGCCGGTCTGCCCGTGCCGCACCCGCTGCCGCCGCTGCTGTTCTGCGACGTGCAGCATCCCGACCGGCACGGCTACGGCGACGCCGTCGAGATCCTGCTCGCGCAGGCCGTGCTCTGGTACGGCGACTGCGCCGCGGGCATCACCCGCCTGCCCGCCGCCCGCACCTTCGACCGCGACACCGATGCCGGTCCCCGCACCGACCCGGTCGCGAAGTACGCCAACCCGGCGACCACCCGCACCCGCTTCGACCTGTTCCGCGGCTCGCACTACGTGACCAGCCTGATCGTGCTCGGCGACGAGACCTTCGGCCTCGACCAGGCATCCACGCTCGCCGCCGCCTTCCCTACCCTGCGGTTCGACCCGGCGGGCGCCCGCCGGCGCGGCGGCCCGCAGCAGCACGACTGGCCGGTGCTGCTCGACCGGCTCGCCGACGCCTACGAGGTCGACCGGTTGCCCGACGACTTCGACCAGGCCCACTGGGTGTCGCCCACCGCGCTGCGCGCCGTCGCCGACATGATCCGCACCGGCACGCCCGTGTGGCCCGGCGACCACCGGCGCGGCAACCTCGACCCCGCCACCCCGCCCGCAGGCATCGCCGTCCCCGTCACCGAGGGCGGTGAGCAGGCGTGAGCGTCGCCTTCCAGGAGCGGTTCGCCGCCATCACCCGCGCCCTGGCCGCCAGCTGCGGCGTGTGGGTGCCCGACCCGGACCGGGCCGACCCCGACCGGTCCGGCGCGTTCCTGCTGCGCCGCTGGACCGCCGCCGACGACGACCTCACCTCCGACGCCGGCGCGCCGCCCGCCGACCCGGTGTTCACCCGCGTCCGCACCGTGCTCGACCTGTTCGAGGGCGACGTGGTGATCGACCCGCAGGGCCGGGCGCACCGCCTGGAGTCCAAGTACCAGGTCGACGGCATCAGCGTGACCATGTCCTTCGACAGCGGCGTGCGCCTGTACAAGACGTGGGGCGAACGCGCCCACGAGTACGACGTGCAGGTGGTGGCGCCGTGAACACCCCGACCCGCGCGGCGTGGACGGCGGCCCGGCACGACGCCCGCGTGACGATGGCGAACAACGTCGCCGTCCTCGCCGAGGCGATGGGCGTCATCGCCGGCAACCGCGCCCTGGGCGTGTGGGGCCAGACGGCCGTCGCGCTCGTGCTCGCCGTGTTCGTGCCCTTCGTGCTCGCCCTCCAACTGCTGTACGCGCTCGCGATCGGCGCGGCGACCCTGCTGCGCCACCCCGGCGAGAGCAGCCCCGACGAGGCCACCGGCGGACCGCCGACCCGCGACGACGACCACCAGGACGTGACCCGATGACCACGAACGAGCAGGTCGACACCCGCCTGCCCGCCGACGCCGAGGTGGTCGACACCGCAGTGGAGGCCGCGGTGATCGAGGCCTACGCGCAGAACCTGCGCGACCAGCGCGACACCCGGCTCACCGACTGGCGGGACCTGCTCGACCATGCCGCCGCCCGCCGGCGCAGGAACCCGCCCGACGACGACAGCGGCGTCCGGGACCAGGCCGCCACCCAGCTGCACACCGCCATCGGCCTCGGCGAGGCGCTGCACCAGCTGTACGAGGCCACCGGCGGCCGGTTCGGCGACCACAACAGCACCCAACGCCCCCTGTTCCACCCCACCTACCGGCCCGGCCGGGACGAGGACCGCGCGGGCTGACCGGCCGGGGCCCGCGACCCCGCGTCGCGGGCCCCGCCACCTGCCCGACTTCCTCATCCACCAGTCACGAGGAGAACCCGGATGGACCAGCGACCCGACGCCGAGCCGGGCACCGGCCGGCACGACCGGCCCGGCGACGAGTTCACCCCGTCGCCGCAGGGTGCGCGCGGCCTCACCGCCGACGACATCCGCTTCCTGCGCATCCACGGGAAGCGGATGGCCGGCCTCCTGCCGCACCTGCGCCCGCGCGGCGCCTCCTGGGCGTACGACACCCCGCAGGAAGCCGAGGCCGCCACCGCGGCGCTGCGGGCCCGCGTCCTCGGCGACCGCCCCGCGCCCACGGGCGTTCGCGGCCTGCCCCGTCGCCTCGCCGACCACCTGCTCGACCTGCCGCCGGTTCCGCTGCGCCGCTGGCTCGCCACCTGCGCCGCCATCGGCGCGCTGAACATGCTGCTGCTGTACCTGCTGCTGACCGGCGGCCGGTACGTCACCGCCGTGGCGGTGTTCGCCTTCGGCACGACCGCCCTGGTGGTCTACGCCGCCGTGTCGCCGATCCGGTTCCGCCGCCGCCCGCGCCGCTGACGCCGGCCGCCCCGCGCGACGCGCCCCCGACCCTCACCTGGAGTACCCGATGACCGACCCCGACGGCCCCGCTCCCCCGCCGAAGACCCGCGCCGACGGCTACGGCGCCAACCAGCTCTACAAGCACATGGGCATCACCTACGAGCAGTTCCAGCGCGCCCGCGAACAGGGCCTGATCCCCGCCCCGCAGCACCCCGGCCGCACCCGCACCCGCTGGACGCAGCAGCAGGCCGACGACCTGGCGGCCCGCGCCCGGGAGATCGTGCAGATGCTCAAGCCCTACCCGATCGGCGCGGGCAAGGTCGCCGCCCTGCTCGCCGAGCGCACCGGCCTGGACGTGCAGTGGACCGACGTGCAGCGCCTGTCCGAGATGAGCCTGCTGCCGGTGGTCGACTGGTTCACCAAGGGCCGCCGCAGCTACGCCCTCTACGACCCCGACCAGCTCGTGCTCATCACCGACGACGTGATCGACGACGTGGTGGCCGACCGCGAACTGTGGATCGCGGGCAGCGTCCCCGAGGACGAGCTGCTGGCTCGGCTCGGCTGGACGGCCGAGGAGCTGGCCGCGGTCGCCGCCGAACGCCGCATCCGCGCCGGCCGGCTGAACCGGTGGGCCGTGGAGGACGTCGACGCGCTCACCTCCGACCCCGAGCTCGACGAGCGGGTGCGCGGCGAACGGCAGGTCACCTCCGACCGGGGCGCGACCATCCTGGAGATCCGGCTCACCGACTTCCGGCACATGGTCGACGCCGGGTGGATCCCGCGCGTCGACTACGTCCCCAAAGAGATCGGCCGGGGCGAAACCGTCGAGGTGCCGCTCTACCGGGTCGCCGACATCGAAGCGATGCGCGAGCAGCGGTTCGTCGACTGGGACGCCCTGCACGACGCCGAGCCCGGCCAGAAGTCCCCGCTGCTGGTCGACGCCTGGGCGCGCAAGCAGATCATCAAGGGCCGGGAGGTGCAGCGCCTGGCCGACGAGCTGGGCACTCTGCACGGCATCGACGTCGAGGCCCGCCTGGACACCACCCGCCACCACTTCTGGCGGCTGCGCTGGCCCACGCACGCCGGACGGCGGCGCACCCCGACGCCGACCGCGTGGGAAGTCGGAATGATCATCGCCACCGATCCGCGGCTGGAGCCCTGGGCCGACGACATCGTGCTGGAGCCCTACGACCCCGCCGCCCCCACCCCGACCACCCCCGCCGGGACCACCGGCACCGGACCCACCGAGGAGAACGCGTGAACACCCCCAGCGTCGCCACCGCGGCCGCAACGATCGAGCTGCCCCCGCATCTGGACCCGGACGTCATCATGCCCACCCTGCTCGCGTTGATGCGGTGGGGCTTCCACGTCGAGCAGCCCGACGCCGCGATCGTCCCGCACTCCGGCGCGTCCCTGACCGCCCCGGCCACCGCGAACCGCCGGTACAGCCTCATCCCCGAAGTGGGTGGTTGGCCGGTGCTGGTCGTCGACGTCGTCGACAGCCAGTGGGACAGCGCGAAGTACGCGCACGGCGTGGTGCTGCACCCCGACGAGCTGGACTGCCTGCACCTGGCCCTGGACTCGATGGGCTTCCAGGTCGTCGAACGCTGGAACGGTCACCCCACCACCACCGGCAGCCTGCGTCTCGCGGGACGGCAGGCACACCCCTCGTTGCTGGCTGCCGTGAAGCGCTACCACGCCGGCTGCCCCGACCATCCCGCCAAGGGCTTGTTCTGCGACTGCGGCTGGTACCAGGCCGGCCACCGCGACTCCGTGCAGCCCGTCGCCCCGGAGCAGTCGTGACCACGCCGACGCCGCACATCACCGGCGGCACGCCGACGACGCCCCGCGGTCCCTCCCTGGAGCAGGTCCGCGCGGTGCACGCCACCGTCCTCGCCACGTCGCACCCGCGCCGTGTCCAGGCGCTGGTCGCGGCCCTGATCGGCACAGGCCGCCGCGTCGACGACCTCGCCGCCCTCGTCCGCCGCCGCTTCCTGCCCGTCCCGCCGGGTCGGCCATGACCGGTCCGGCACCGGAGAGCCCCGCCGTCACCGGGAAGGAGGCGTCCGCCGACGACGCCCTCTCCCCGGTGACGTGGGAACCCGCCTGGAGCGACGAGGACGCCGCGCGGGTCGCCGCCGAGAGCGCCTACAGGCTGATCGTGGACTGGCTGCACGGCCTGACCAACCCCAAGACCCGCAACGCCTACGCCGTGGACATCGGGCTGCGCAACACCGAACGCGCCGGGCTGCCGGGCGGGGTGCGCGTCCCCAAGCCGCTGCCGCCGGACGCGTGGGTGCCGTTCGCGATCATGCGCGGCATCGACCCCACCGGGGAACTCACCGTCAAGCAGGCCGAGGCGTACGCCCACTTCCTCGACCACTGCCACCCCAAGGCCAAGAAGACCCGGCAGCGCAGGTGGGCGGCGGTGTGCTCGTTCTACGCGTTCCTCCAGCGCGAGAAGCGGGTCTACCTCACGCCCAAGGACCTGCTCGACCGGCAGGCCCGCCGCAACGTCGGCCTGATCGGTCAGGCGCCGAAGAAGTCCCGCGCCCTGACCCCGGAGCAGATTTTCGCGGTGCGCGTCGCCGCCCGGCTCGACCACACCCCGTACCGGCTGCGCAACGAGGCCATGATCGCCGTGCTGGCCTCCACCGGCTGTCGCGTCGAGGAGCTGGTCAACCTCGACGTCGCCGACTTCCAACGCCAGTACCCGGGCGGCCCGGCGCTGGTGCTGCTCGACGGCAAGGGCGACAAGGAACGCTGGCAGGTCATCCCGGCCGCCGACGCCGACCTCGTCGAGGCGTACCTGGCGGTGCGGGTCGCCCCCGACGGCGGCACGGAACTCTCGCTCGCCGGACAGGTCGGCAACCGCAGCGTCGAACAGCCGCTGTTCACCGCGCGCGGCGGGAAGCGGCTGCACGAGGACGCCCTCGCGCAGCTGCTGCGCCGACTCGTCCGCATCCCCCGGCTCGACGACGAACGCGCCATCGTGCGCGGCGCGGCGCTCGAACTCAAGCCGATCCTGGACACCATCCGGCCCCACCAGTTCCGCCACGCCTACATCGAGACCGCGGTGAAGAAGGGCGTGGACATCAACCGCGTCCGCCAGGACGTCGGGCACGTCTCGCTGGTGACCACCCAGGACTACCTCGAAGTCGGCGACGTGCTGGAGCGCAGCGCCGCCCAGGTCGTCTCCGCCGTCTACCACGCCCGTGACGCCGAGCTGGCCACCCTGCTCGCCGCCTGACCACCACCACCCGCACCGACCCACCCGCACCGACCGCCAGGAGAACCGCAGTGCCCGCCACCACCCCGCCCGTCCACACCCCGGCCGCGCCCGGCGACGACGCCCGGTCCTGGTTCGACGCCGTGCTCCGCGACACCGCCACCGGCGCGCTGACCACCGTGCCCGGCTTCGACAGCGCTGACCAGGCCGACGCCTTCGCCGACCGGCTCGCCCGCTTCGACCGCGCCTCGCGCCTCGAGTACGTGGGCGCGGCCCACCGCCTGCCCAAGGCGCAGGCCCTGGCCCGCTTCGGCGCCCCCGCCGACGACGTCGACGCGCCGTCCGGTGCCCACGTCGGGCGGGTGACCCGCTGGAACCGCGGGGAGACCTTCGGGTTCGTCAGCGCCGACCCCGACGCGGCCGGCGCCGCCTCGTGGTTCGTGTCGCAGGACGACCTGGTCGACCAGGATCCGCCGCTGCCGCTGGGCGTGACCGTGTCGTTCACCGGCCGGCCGAAGCCGCACCCCGGCAAGAGCCATCCGAGGGCGTACAGCGTGCGAGTGCTCGACGCGCCCGAATAGGGCGCGTGAGCAGGGCCGGATACCACCCGACGGGCTGCATCTCATGTACATGTGATGCAGCTCGTTATAGGATGGGGAAGATCACTTCACCGGCCGCGACACCCCCGGAGAACCCGTGCGCGTCACCACCCTCCGCTTCGACGAGCAACAGCGACCCGGGCAGCTGGACCTGCTGTTCACCCTCGACGAAGCCGCCTCCATCGCCGAACAGGCGGCGCGGACCCCCGCCGACGCCCCGCACCACCAGCCCATGAGCCGCTTCGCGCAGGCCCTCGCCGAGGGCCTGCGCGCGATCCGCGAATGCCCCCACAACCAGCCCGCGGCCGACGAGTCCGACGACGACCGCGACGACGAGCACCACCACGACGGCGTCGACCACGACCACGTCCCGATCATCCTCGGCCTCCACGTCGCCGCCCTCGTCTGCGACCACGCCGCCACCACCCGGCCCGGCGACCCCGACCACGAGGTGCTGGCCCCACTGCGCCTGTGCCTGGACCAGGCCGTGTTCGGCCCCTACTACGGCACTCACACCCGCTACCTGCGCGATCGCTCCGCCCGCTCCGGCGACCCGTCGTGACCGGCGCCGCCACCGCGAGCGAAGATCGCGTGCACGTCGCCGCCCTGCGCTTCGTCGACGGCGCACCCCACGAGATCGTCCTCACCGGCAGTCGCATCGCCGCATCGACCGGGCTGCTGCCGCCGACCCGGCTGCTCTCCACCGTCGCGTTCGAGCCGTTCCACCCCACGGCCACCTCGACGTGCTCCACGCCCACGACCGGCGAACCTGACCGAACGGACGACACCGCGTGAACCACGACCAGGACCTCCGCCCCACCGGGAGCGGCGGGAGGGAGGCTCCGCCCGACCTGCGGATCGCCACCCTGACGTTCGACGACGACGGCGAACCACACAGGATCACCCTCACCGGCCGGGTCGACACGGCGCAGCGCCTGGCCCGGCATCTCGACGTCACCATGCCGCTCTGCGATCCCGACTCCGCAGCCGCCGACCGCCTGCGACGTGCGCTGCTCGCCCAGCCGCCCGGTGACCAAGCGACCGCCGCCCTGCTCGTGGCGGACGCCGCGCGGCTGTGCGCGTTCACCCGCCCTGGCGACCTCGGACGCGACGTCCTCGACCCGCTGTACTGGCTACTGATGACCACCGTGTTCATGCCGTTCTACGACAACGGCCCGCGCGACGTCGTCAGGGGCACCGTGACCCCGGTGCCGCAACCCGACGTCGACCTGCGCGTCACCGCCCTGCACTTCGACGGTCGCACCCCGCGCGCCGTCGAACTCCGCCTTGCGCGCGACGTCGCCGGCCCCCTCGCCGTGCACCTGGCCCGCGTGCAGCCCGGCGAGGGCCACCGCACGCCCGCCGACCGGCTTCGCCGGGCACTCACCGACGCCGAACCGGCCTCCGACGGCCGCATCACCGTCATCGTGGACACGATGGACGCCGCCCGGCTGTGCCAGGCGTTCGGCCGGCTGCCCGACTACGACCACCGCCACCCGGTGATGCGACCGCTGACCGACCTGCTCGACCACGTCGCGTTCCAGCCGTTCCACCGCAACGGTCACCTCGACGTGCTGTTCCCCCGCGTGTGGCCCATCACCCGCTTCGTGCCCGACGTCGACGGCGAAACCCGGTGAGGTACCGGCCACGCGAACCCGTGCTGGCCGTGCACTACCCGGTGGAGCCCGACCCGGCCCGCGAAGTGGAGATCCGCGGGCTGGGCCGCACCCTGGACCTCGAACCGCGCGTGCCGTTCGAGTACTCCCGGTACTCCGACCGGGGCCGTACGCTCCCGAACAGCGCCATCCTGCTCGGCGACGGCGACGACACGGTGCGCGTCCCGCGCGGGCACTGGCTGGTCGTCCACCCCAGGCCGGGACGACCTCTGCTGGAAGTGCTGCCCGACGACGACTTCCGGGCCGTGTTCGGCGAACCGGACCGCAGCGCCGCGACCCGACGTGCTCTCTTCGACGCCGTCGCCGCCGAAGCCCGCTTCCATCTCGGCCACTACGTCGAGCTGCGGTATCTCGACGCCAACGACCACACCACCGGCATGTGGGCGCACCCCGGGATGCGGGCCGTCGTCGACGGCATCCGGACGCAGCTGCGCGAGCACGACGCCGAACTGTGGGAACCGGTCGACCCCGACAAGCTGGACCGGTGGCGCCGTGACCGCGCCCTGCTGCCCGTCCCGGTACGGGTCCGACCGCACTTCACCCGCCCCGGCGGCCACTACGGCACCGCCCGGCACGTCGTCCCCGACGCCGACGTCCGCTCGGGTGCCCGCAACCGGCTGCACCCGGCCGGGCGGACGCTGTGCGAAAGCACGACCCGCCCCGCGCCGCTGCTCCTCGGCCCGGTCACCCTCGCCCCGCCCGACTGCACGCGCTGCCTCACCCACCTGGCCCGAATCGCCGAACGCCGCGGGCACCGACTCGCCGACCCGCCGCGCCGACGACGTCCTCCGACCAAGTGACTCGGCCCTGACCGGCCGGAACGGAGAATCCCGATGGATCACGAGCCCCCGCACACCGGCCCGACAGCGCCCGAGCCCGCAGGGCCCGAGCCGACGCCGGTCGGCGACGCCACGGCGCGGATCAAGAAACTGCTCGCGCAGCCGACGGCCGCGGACTTCCTGCCGCCCTCGCTCGCCCGCGCCGAAGCCGCCCCGTGCGAGCCCGTCGACCTGATCGAACTGCCCAAGCTGCCGACGCGGAGGCCGTTTACACCGAAACTGATCTTCCCCCCGTTCGACGCCGTCACGGACGTACCCGCCACCGCCGCCGCCGACGCACCCCCCGACCGTCCCGCCCGGCAGGAGTGACCGGTGCGCCCGCCCGATCCCGCACAGCCGCCCGAGATCGTCCGGGACACCTTCTTCCTGTGCGCTGGCCGCTCCTCCGAGCGGGTCGAGTCGCTGCGCTGCACCGTGTGCGGCTGGCACGGCCGCCCCGACCCGGAAGCCGAGGCGGGCGACGACGCGCCGCTCACCCTGTTCCCCGAGCC
This sequence comes from Saccharothrix sp. HUAS TT1, assembly GCF_040744945.1. NCBI lineage: Bacteria > Bacillati > Actinomycetota > Actinomycetes > Pseudonocardiales > Pseudonocardiaceae > Saccharothrix > Saccharothrix camelliae. Next base: position 100,075 of record NZ_CP160454.1, read on the forward strand.
GGGAACCGAACCGCACACCGTCGAGGAGTGCGCCCGCCGTCAGCGTGACCCGTGGTTCCGCTACGAGCAGGACTCGGCGCGGCTGGCCGCCGCGGGCCTGCCCGGCATCCTCACCCCGCCCCGCACACCCCGCCCCACCTCCGACCCCGCCGGCATCGACCCCAACGGACCGTGACTGTCGGTGCGCGCGTGCACACTGAACGACACCCGGATGAACTGGAGCCACGCCTTGACCACCCCGACCGTCCTCACGCCCACCACGGCCCCGGCAGCGGGCGGCCCGCTGCCGCCCGACGACGAGATCACCCTTCTGCGCACCGCCGCCCACCTGATCACCGCGGCCGACCCGCGCGTCGCCCGCGACCTGGAGCACATGGCCGACGCCGCCGAACCGCTCCAGCCCGGCGACGAGTTCCCGCCCGGCTACGTGCTCGCCATGCTCACCGCCGGTCACATCGCCTCCGGCACCTGGCCGTCGACCACCGACGGCGCGCCCGGCCTCGACTACAACGGCTGGCCGAAGTCCCTGGTCCTGCTGGCCCAGGCCGTGCTCGACGAACACGACGGCACCCCGGTCACCTCCTCGCGGCTCGCCAAGCTGCTGCGGATGCGCGCCGAGGTGGCCGACGCCGCCGCCGACGAACAACCCGAGCACGCCAGCCGCTACCACCTGCACGCCGCGATGCTCCGAGCCCGCGCCGACCGCATCGCCGACATCTCCGACAGCCCCGCGTCGGCCGCCGACACCCGGAGGAACCCGTGATCAGCCTGGACCGCATCGAAGACGGACGCCCCGGCTGGGAACAGCCCGACCACCTGGCCGGCACCGGTATGGAGACGCTGCTGCTCCAGATCGTCGTGTCCGCCGGCGGCCCCGAGGCGGTCACCCGCCGCCCCGTCGGCCCCGGCGCGAGCGCGGTGTGGACGACCCCGACCGACTTCGCCGACGGCGTCCTGGTCGCCCGAACCCTGCGCCGGCACGCCAACCAGCTCATGGACACCTTCGTGCGCGGCGCCCGCGGCGAGGGCGTCGACTGGGCCGACCTCGCCCCCGCACTCGGCGTCACCGAGGACGACCAGCACTCGGCCGCCGAACGGGCCTTCCACGCCTACCAGGACCTGCACGGCGAGCACGTCGGCCGCCGCGTGATCTGGACCTGCGCCTCCTGCCGCAGGAGCGTCACCGACAACGGCCCGTACAGCCACCACCCCGACGACCGCGAGGAAGGCCACGCCGACACCTGCACCCGGCACCTGGCCGCGGTCCGCGCCTGGCAGGACGAGCAGGACGCCGAAGACGCCCGGCACGACGACGACCCGGAAGACGACCCGACCCAGGCCGTCATGGTGCCGGGCAGCGGCTCCGGCGACGGCGGCGGCTCGCTCCCGCACCGCGTCAACCCCGGCGAGACCCTGTCCGAGCTGGCCACCCGCTTCGGCACCACCGTCGACGCCCTGGTGGCGCTCAACGGCATCACCGACCGCAACCCCATCCGCGCCGGCGACTGGATCAGCATCCCGGACGGGGACGCCGATACCGACGACACGGGGTCCGAGCACGCCGCAGCGGAGCCGCCCACTCCGCCCGCGCCCCCCGTGATCCACCTCGACGACCGCCGCTGACCCCGACCCGACCCGAGGACCACCATGTACGAGGACCCGTTCAAAGACCTCCACCTGCTGCGCCACGACCCGCGCACGGCCCTCCCGCTGGCCGTGCTGGTGCACGCCGCCGTCGACGGCCTGATCGAGCACGACGGCCGCCCCGAGCACGCCCACGAGCTGTTCGAGAAGCTGAACGAGCGTGTCGACGACCCGTGGCGCGAAACCGGCCTGCTGCTCACCCGGTTCGTGCTCTCCCGCAACGTCCGCTACGGCGAAGGCCCGGCCGCCGCCGCCGCGTACGAGGCACGCCTCGTGTGGGTGCCCGAGTACCCGTCGCTCAACCTCGTGCACAAGCTGATCTCCGCGTTCATCGCCGGCGGCGAGATCCAGGCCCGCGCCCTGCTGCGCACCGTCCCCGACGAGGTCGTGCACGGCGCCGTCCGCTACCTGCTGTGCCTGGCCGTCGGCAACGGTGGCCTCGCCAACGAGCGCACCCAGGAGCTGTTCGAGACGCTGTGCGTCGACGCGGAGGTGCGGTGATGACCACCCTGGAGCTGCTGCCGCCGCCCACCGACCCGCTGATGGGCGGCGTGCCCGTCGAACGCGACGCCGTGCTGTCGGAGTGCGGCAGCTACCGGTTCGAGCTCACCCGCGTGTGGAGCCCGGCCCTGGCGCTGCTGCACTGGCTGATGCTCAACCCCTCGACCGCGGACAAGCGCCGCGACGACGCCACCGTGCGCCGCTGCGTGAAGTACGCGATGCGGTGGGGCTTCGGCGGCATCGTCATCCGCAACCTGTTCGCGCTGCGCGCCACCAGTCCCGCCGTGCTGCGCACCCACCACGACCCGGTCGGCGCGGGCAACGACGGCTGGATCGTCACCGACCCGCAGCGGGTCATGACCATCGCCGCGTGGGGCGTCAACGGCACCTACCTCGGCCGCGACCGGGTCGTGCGCCGCCAGCTCGCCGACGCGGGCATCCGGCTGTGGCACCTCGGCCTCAACGCGGGCGGCCAGCCCGCCCACCCGCTCCAGCGGCGCACCACCCCGGCCGAGCCGATCGAATGGGCGGCGGTATGAGCGGCGAGTACCAGCTGTGCGGCGCCGGGATCGGCGCGGGCGCGATCGAACTGCCCGACACCGGACAGACCTGCTGCTGGGGTGTGGTCAACGACGGCCCCGCCGGCTGCACCTGCTGGGACCCCGTCCACGACCTCGACCAGCAGCCGCCCGACCCGCAGGCCGTCGCGCTGCTCGCCGCCGGCCTGCCCCCCGCGACCCGCGACGGCATGTGCGGCGACTGCGCCTACCGGCCCGACTCGCCCGAGAAGAACAGCGACCCCACCTACCGGGGCGACCCCGAGTTCCTGGAACGCATCGCCCACGACGGGGACCGCTTCTGGTGCCACGACGGCATGAGGCGCACCGTGCGGCTGCGCCACCCCTCCGGCATGGAGATCGACGCCCACCCCGGCGCCTACGACCCGCCGATCGTCGACGGCGTGCCCTACCGGGCCGATGGACAACCCGCCCGCCTGTGCGCCGGCTGGGCAGCCCGCCGCCGCGCCGTCCTCACCCGGATCGCCCGCGAAACCGCCGACGACCCCGGTCTGACCGCCGAGCAGAAGAAGGAGGTGGTGGCGTCGTGAGCACGCCGCTGCAGAAACTCGCGCTGCCGATCGAGCAGCAGCTCGACGAGGTGTACCGGGAACGCGCCCGCCTCGCCGCCGTCCTCGCCGCCCTGTTCCCCGCGGTGCTGTGCGACCACGACCCCACCTTCCCCGATCGCGTCATGCTCTACATCGACACCCCGGCCGGGCAAATCTCGTACCACATCGACCGGCGCGAACTCGACCTGTTCGACCACGTCCCGCAGGTCGACCCGGACAGCCCCGACGCGCCCGTGTGGGACCGGCACACCACCGAGGAGAAGGACCGGCGGCTCAAGGTGCTCGCCCGCCAGCTCGCCCCCAGCGGCGCGCTGCCCGCCACTGGCACCCGCGCCACCCTCGTCGGCCCCGACCAGCAGGTCGTCACCCAGCTCGCCGTGCTCGGCCAGGCGCTGCGGGTGAGGTTCCCCGCCGTCACCATCGCCTCCTCGCCCAACCCAGGCGGGACGATCGTCGCCGTCGTCGACGTCGACCACGACTGACCGGCCCCCGCGGGCCGCGTACTCGAGGCCGGACCTCCCCGACTGGGGGTGAGGTCCGGCCTCGACCCGTGTCCGGCCCCGCTCACCGCGCCCGATCAGCGGCCGTCGGCGGGCAGCACGCGGGTGTCCCCGGCCGCGATCCGCTCGGCGGTCGGGAACCGCCACCGTGCCGGGCCCGGCTCCTCGACCGCGTCCACCAGGCCCACGTCCACGGCGGCCGAGCGTCCCGCCGGGCCGGGGTCCGGGTTCTGCGGCCAGTCCAGCGGCGTGAACGGCGGCACCGGCTCGTCGACGTCGTCCCACCGCTTCGACCAGGTGGCGTGGTCGGCGCGGTCGGCGACGAGGTAGGACACCTTCCGCGAGTACGCGGGCACGCCCTGGGTGACCAGCCACAACGCGGGCCGGTAGGCGATGTTCACCCCGTAGACGTAGCCGTAGCCGCCCAGCAGCCGGCCCTGCGCGTCGTCCTCGAAGTGGTAGGGCACGGTGTAGGCGTTCCGGTCGTCGTAGGCGTCGGTCCACTCCATGCTCGTGGGGGTGAACCGGCCGGTGCCCAACGACCCGAGCGTCAGCAGGCGGGTGCCGTCCTCCTCGATGTCGCCGCGCCCGGCCGCCCACAGCTGCCGCAGCAGCAGCATCGGCACCACCGGGTCCAGGTCGCCCCGGTACGCCTTGTTCAGGAACAGCTCGTCGTAGACGACTTCCTTGCGTTCGCCCGGCGGCCACCGCCACAACCGGAAGTGGATCATCGTGTCGTAGGGGTCGACGGTGTGCATCAGCAGCGCCGGCCCGCTCACCCGGCCCGTCAACCGCCACCGCGACCGGTACAGCGGCTCGTCGGGCCCGTCGCGGCCGACGAGGTGGAACCCGACCACGTCGTCGGTCAGGCCCATCATCGCCCGGGTGGCGTTGCCCGCCGCCTCCGACGCGGCCGTGAACGTGTCGTAGTCCTCCAGGACGGGCAGCGTCACCGGCGTGAACCGGCCGTGCATGATCGCCTGGTAGACGGTGCTGCGCTCCGGTGGCGCGCTGAACCTCGGACCGGTCACGTCCGGCTCCTCTCTCGATCGGCGACCCGACGGCGGCCGTGCCGGCCGGTCACGCCGTGGGCGTCACGGGGAACGCCACCGGCCACACCCACCGCACCCGGTGCGCGTCGGGAATGTTGAAGAAGTGTTTGCCCGCGTAGCAGTAGGGGCCGCGCCACATCGTGGCGTCCGCGCCGGTGAAGGTGCGCATCGCGCCGCCGTCCGGCCGCGCCACCGTGAACCGGTCCGGGAACACCTGCACCCGCATCCGGTACTCGATCCCCGGCTGCGGCCGGTAGCCCGAATCCCACGTCGGCGGGCTCGGCGCCCACTGGTAGGGCGGGCTCGCCCCGGGGATGCCGTCATAGCGGGTGACCACGAAGTTGCCCTCCTGGCTGAGCTGCACCTGGTAGCCGCGGGTGTACTGGTTGGCGCGTTCCCACTCGAACAGCTGCCGGTCTTCCGGGGCGCCCCACCACAGGCCCATCCACCGGCCGCGATCCACGCTGATGCCGTCCCACATGAAGCCGATGTGGATCTCGTAGTTGTTGACCGTGTTGGTGACCCGGTCGTAGTTCGGCAGCGCCACCGGGCACATCTCGCCCTGGAGGATGTAGTAGCCCGACCGGAAGATCGACGATGTTTCGCCGGGCGCGACCACGTCGGCGTCGCTGGTCAGCTGCCCGGCCCGGCCGCCCTGCACGTAGCCGCGGAAGCGGTCGCGCATCCACTCGATCGAGCCGTTGTAGGCGTGCACCCCGTAGTTCGGGGTGCCCCACTGGAGCGTCAACCCCTGCTCGTAGTAGCGGTAGCCGTTGACGTCGCCCGCGCAATACACCGGATCGGGGCACAGGATGCCCTTCAGGCCGCCCGCGCCGAACAGGGTGGCGTTCTGGGTGAGTCGGAAGTGCCAGTGCTTGTGCCCGCCGTAGAGCATCGTGTACAGCCCGGCGGTCTTGTACGCCAGCACCTGCTGCGGGTAGGTGTCGGCCAGGCCCACCTGGATGAACACCCATGTGAACCCGGCCGCCACCAGGTCCTCCGGAGGCAGGGCGTCCAGCATCGCCTTGCTGGTGATGTGCGCGGCTGTCGCGACGCCCGCCTCCCGCACCAGCGCCAGGCCGTCGTAAATCTGCTGGATCTCCGCCGCCGTGGAGTCGGCGGGGAACTCGGAGCCGACGATCACGGACTTGGTCTGCCCGAACTGGAGGATCAGGTCGCGCAGCGGCCCGTAGGTCTGCAACGGGGCGGGCGTGCCGTTCTGCGTGCCCACTCCGACGTCCTTGACCTCCAGGTACAGCACGGTGCGGCGCTGCGACAGCTCGAACACCTCCGACAGGCGCGGCACCTTCCAGCCCATCTTCGCGGCGAACCCGAAATAGCCCTGCTGCGGCAGGTAGCCCGGCTCGTACCAGGGGTCCTGCGGCGGCCCGGCGGGCAGGTAGGTCATCCGCTCGGCCATCGTGAGGTCCATGTGATCGGTCTTCGCGCCCAGGAAACCCGGGTTGTAGCTGCCCAGGTCACGCCAGTGCTGCGCGAACAGGAACCCTTCGGTGGAGCGGCGCACCGGCACGTGCATCAGCCGCAACCCCATCGCCATCCCGGCCTGGTAGCAGCGCAGGTCGCCCTCCGGGTGCATGGCGAACCCCCCGCCGTAGGAGCCGCCCACGATGGTGGTCGTGGACGACTCCAGGCCCTGCACGGTGGAGTAGCCGCCGTCACCGCCCCCGCCGCCGCCCGAGCTGTACAGGCCGCCGTCGGTGCCGAACACGATCGAGTTGCCGCCGTCGCTGGAGATCCGGGTCTCGATCAACCCGCTGATCGGCTGGTAGGACAGGCCGCGCCCGAGGTGGGAGGCGATGCAGCGGACCACCGTGTTGCACGCCTCCACCCCCAGCGGGTCCTCCAGGCTGATCACGTACGGGTTCTCCACCGAGCCGTAGCCGACGACGTCGATGCCCTGGCCGGCGACGATCCGCACTCCGCCGGTGCAACCACAGCGGGCCATCACCGACCACCCGCCCTCGACGAGCCGCCCCGCGGGGCGAACAGGATGCGGCTGCCGCCCGTGGGCAGGTGCTCGGCCACCAGGCGGCCCCGGCCGTCGACGGTGAGCCGGAACGGGCCCAGTAGCAGCGGCACCACCACCTCCCCCTGCTCCACGGGCTCCGCCGCCCCGAGCCCGTCCACCCCGGCCACGCCCACCACGGCCTGGGCCGGCCCGGCGTCCCGCTTCCCGGCCGCCGGCGGAAGCGGTGGTGGTGGTGGTGGTGGTGGGACGCGGTGGCCGCCCGGGGCGCCCGAGCGGGCGTGCGCGCGCAACCGGTCGCGCACCGCGAACTGCGGCAGCGACCCGTCGGAACTGGTCTTGATCACCGGTGTTCCCCTTTCGCTCCGACCGGGACCGGTTCGGGCCCGGCCGCGACCGTGTAGGTGTCCTGCGGGATGACCGCGACCGCGATCTGCTCGGCCGCGCCCGGCGACCACTTGCCCGACACCTGGTTGAGCTTCATGACCGTGTGCACGCGGGTGGCGTAGCCGGCGATGGTGGTGGCCAGGTAGCGGCCCGGGATCAGGTCGTGCACCGACACCGCGGCGTTCGGGGACAGCTGCGACCCCGACGGCAGCGACACCACGATCGGCGCGGGATGGCCGTAGCCGACGACCCGGCGCGCCATGCCGGACAGGGCGTTGTAGTCGGTGGTGCCCTGCGCGGTGGAGATGTCGTCGACCACGCCGTAGCCGGGCTGCGGGCCACCCCACTCGCCCACCGCGGCCAGCCCGTCCGGGTGGTCGGCGCCCACGACCGTGGCGCGGGTCGCGGTCTCCGAACCGACCTTGCGGACCCGGAAGTCGCCGAGGAAGTCGCTCTCGCGCAGCCGGTACGGGGCGGTGCCCGCCGCCATCCGGTCCAGCATGACGAACACGTGCCGGCCGATCGCGAAGAAGTCCAGACCGGCCTTGGCCGCCTCCGTCACCTCCGTGAACACCGACGCGGTGCGGCCCTGCGTCCAGCGCTGGAACTGCGGCTGGTCGGGGCTGATGCGGTCGACGCGCAGGAACGGCAGCAGGTTCGGGTCGTGCTCGGCGAACGACGCCCGGACCAGCTCCTCCACCCAGCGCGTCGCCGCCATCGGCGTGCCGTCGGTGTCGAACGGGATGCGGCGCCGCGAGAACCAGGCGAGCATGTCGCGGGCGGTGAGGGTGATGGTGGTGCGTTCCTCCTGCACGTCGAACACCGGCCCCGACCACAGGCGTTCGCCGTCGCGGTACAGCTCCACCTCGTGCGCCCACGGCTCGACCTGCCCGATCTTGCGGAAGCAGTCGCGGGAGGTGCCGGACTTGGACAGCTCCACGTGGGCTTCGCCGAAGTCGTTGAGGTTGCGTTCCCAGTCCAGGCCGGTCACGCCGGTCAGGGTCATCAGGCGCTGCGTGCCGCCCTGGTGGTTGACCACCGCGCTGTAGCCGTTCGCGCAGCCCAGCCTGCGCACCACCCGGCGGGCCATCAGGCGACACCCTGACGGGCGACCATCCACAGGTCCAGCCGCATGTTCGGGGCGACCGTGGACTGCTGGGCGACGATCTCCACGCACAGGCTGGTGTCGCACTCGAACACCGGCCACTCGAAGAAGTCGCCCTCCGGGCCGTAGACCTCGACCTCGGCGACCACCAAGCCGGGCCCGCCGGGGCAGTCGACGGTGACGCGTTCGGTGCGGCCGTCCAGACGCAGCACCACCCCGCGCGGCAGGTACGGGATGTTGATCTCGGCGCAGGCCGAGCAGGGGTCGACGTACTCGGTGCACGCGTACTGGGCGGGGTTGGCGTAGAAGCGCACCGTCACTCGCCGCAGGTTCAGGTCGCCGGTGCGCAGCTCCAGCAACGGCACCTTCGACAGCTGCTCGGGCAGCACGTTCGCCGGCACCGTGGCGATGCGCCGGTAGGTGTCGTTCGCGGGCGGCGGCCCCGGGAAGCACGGGTTGGGCGGGGCGGGCGGGCGGATCGGCGGCGGGGGCTGCGGGCAGTCCGGGTCGACCGCGCAGTCCTGATCCTCGACGCAGTCGACCGGCGGCCCGATCGGCGGGGCGGGTTGCAGCCCCGGATGCCCGGTGCCGGTGATGTAGCGGGGCAGCCGCCACATGTGCGGGCGGCCCGCGACGAGGGAGAACTGGACGTCGGCGAGCCATCCGTCGCCGAGGCGGCCCTTGCGGGTCATGTCGGGGCCGTCGAGCAGGCCGACGTCGAACAGGGTGCGCACCGCGTCGTCGCCGCACGTGTCGCCCGGCATCGGTGGTTGCGGACACACCGGGCAGTAGGCGAAGAAGCACAGCTCGTCGCCGGTGCACGAGCCCTGGCACACCGCGCCGCCCAGCGCCGACTCCAACCAGGCGTTGCCGTAGGACAGGGCGGCCTCCGTCTTGGCGTACATGCGGGCCTTGACCAGCAGCTCCCGCGAGCGGCGTCGCAGCCCGCCCACCGCGGCCCCGTCGCCGACGAGCTCCACCCGGTTGCGTCCGCCGGTGCCGCGCTCCAGCCCCTCCACCGAGATCCCCATGAGGCCGGCGAACAGCGCCGACTCCGGTACCGCCGGGTCGAACCACGGGGCTCGGTCGGTGCCCGGGTCGGTGTAGGGCTCGTCGCGCAGGCCGCGCACGAAGTCCTCGCACACCCCGCACGACAGGGAGGTGATGCACAGCGCGTCCACGTACCGCTCGACGCGGGCGGTGTTGACCAGCTCCGTGCCGCCCAGGGTCAGCCAGTGCTCCAGCGCCATGTCAGATCGCCGCCGCTCGCATCAGTCGGTCCACCGTGGACAGCGCCACCAGCTCGGGATCGGAGTAGGGCGCCTGGACCGTGATCGGCGCGTTGATCTCCGTGTGGTTGTTGACCACCTGCGTCTGCCCGGGGCGCGGCACCAGCGACGGCGTCAGCGCGATCCCGTTGCGGGTCGCGGTGGGCTGGGCGGCCGGGGCGCGGCTGGTCTTGACCGTGACCGCCATGCGCGGCAGGTCCGCGGTCAGCTCGCGCAGCGTGGCCCGCACCGTGCCGAACTCGGACCGGATGCCGCGATCGAGGCCGGTCATGATCGCCTTGCCGTGCGGGGTCAGCAGCACCCGGTCGCGGGGCAGCGGGCCCTTGAGCGACGCGATCCGGTCGCCGATGCCCGAGACGAAGTTGAACACGTCCTGAGCTGCGGCCTTGATGCCGTTGAGCAGGCCGTTGATGATCTCGCGGCCCGCGTTGAACAGCATCGAGCCGAGGTTGCCGATCGCCGACACGATCCGGCCCGGCAGCGACTGCGCGTACGAGACGATGCTGTTCACCCCGGCGACGAACGCGCCCGTCGCCGACGACCAGGCGGACGACGCCCAGCCGGAGAGCATCCCGCCCAGCGCCGCCACCGCCGCGACGACCCGGCCGGGCAGCGACAGCGCGAACGAGACGACCGCGTTCACACCGGCGGTGAACGCGCCGCTCGCCGCCGCCCAGGCCGCCGTCGCCCAGCCCGCCAGCATCGCGCCCAGCGCGACCACCCCAGCGACCACTCGGCCGGGCAGTGACACGGCGAACGACACCACCGCCTCGACTCCGGTGATCGTGGCGTTCACGCCCCACTGCCAGGCCGCGACCAGCGCGTTGTAGATCAACTGGCCCAGTCCGACCAGCGCGTTGTAGAGCAGCACCGGCAGGCCGATGACCAGCGCGATGATCAACCCGATGCCGTAGCCGACCGCCTCCGCGGCCAGGACCAGTCCGTCGAGCAACAGCCCCGGCAGCGCCGCCAGCCCCTGCACCACCAGGCCCGGCAGCGAGACGAAGAAGCCCAGCACGGTCGTGCCCAGGTCGGCCAGGAACGCCCCGGCCTGCGCCGGGAGGCGCGCGAACCAGCCGAGCACGCCGGCGACGAACGACCCGATCGAGGCGACCACCGAGCCCAGGTCGATCGACGACGCCGCGTTCCACAGGCCGACGAAGAAGCGGGCCACGGCCTGTGCCGCCGAGCCGATCCCGGAGAGGATGCCGGGGATCGCGGTGAACTCCAGCCAGCGGCCCATCGCGAACGCGAAGCCGTAGGCGGCGTCGATCACCGACAGCACCGGCGGCAGCAGGAACGCCAGGGCGACTGCGACCAGACGCACCAGCGGCGCGACGAGCATCAAGGCCCTGGCCAGCACATTTGCGATCAGGACGACCAGCTGACCCAGCGGTGGGAGCAGCGGCACCAGGGCGACCAGGGTCTCCGAGAGGGCGTTGCCCAGGTTGAGCAGGCCCTCGGCCATCGCCGGGTCCGCGAACGCCGCCGCCAGGCCCTCGGCGAGCTGCCGCAGCCCCGGACCCACCGCGGCCAGCGCCGGACCGAGCGCCGACACCGCCCCGACCAGCGCCGGACCGAGCGCCACCGCGATCCCGGCCAGCTGCGGCGCGATCAACGCCACCGCCGAGCCCAGCGCGATCAGCACCGGCAGCAGCGCGCCGCCGACCTGCGACAAGGACGCGAAGATCGTGACCAGGACCTGCTGGCCCTGCGCCGAGGACAGGAAGTCGTTGACGCCGGTCAACAGGCGTTCGAGGTTGCCCAGCAGGCCGCCCGAGGCGGCCTCGGCCGCCCGGAACACCGAGCCGAGGATGCCGCCGATCTGGAGCAGCACGTTGCCCAGCTGCCCCAGGGTCGCCATCGCGTTCTGGATCCACGCCCACGCCTGCCCCGACGCCGAGACCCGCGACAGCCACTCGCCGAACTGCACGCCCAGCCCGCCGACGCTGCCGGACAGCTGCTCCATCAGCGGCAGCCCGACCCCGGCCAGGTCCCGCAGACCGCGCACCACCGCCAGCACCGCGGGGTTGACCGCGTCGACGCTGGTCGCGGTCGTGTCGAACACGGCGGCGAGCAGGCGCGCGGTCTCGGCTTCCTGCGCGATCTGGGCGATGCCCAGCGCCACCGCGGCCGACGACCCGGCCACCAGGGTCATGCCCTGCCCGACCGGGCCGAGCAGCACCGCCGCCACCGCCGTCAGCTGACCCTGGAGGCGTTCCCAGAACGCGATCTGCACCGCCTCGCGGACGGCGTCGAGCTGCGGGACGAGATCACGGAACTCGCGGGCCACCGCGGCAGCCGGCGGAGCCATGTCCTCGGTGGCCTCGGCGAACTTCCTCGCGTCGCCGACCAACGCCGCCGACAGGGCGTCCTGCATCCCGGAGAACGCGACCGCCAGCACCCCGACCGCCGCCGCGCCCACCAGCAGCGCCGCCGGCAGCGCCAAGGCCGCGCCGCCCGCGTTGGCCAGCTCGGCGGCGAACACCACCAGGCCCGCCGCCGCCGCGACGCTGCCCGAGGACACCACCGAGAACGCCAACGTCCCCGCGAGCGCCGTGAACGGCAGCATCAACTGCCGGATCTGGGTGCGGGTCAGGCGGGCGGCGATGCCGATGCGGAACGCGTCGCCCCAGCTGATGCCCGCCTGGCGGGCGCCGCCCGACGCGTCGCGGGCCACCCGGTCGCCGACCGCGCGGCCCGTGCCGGCGACCTGCCGCTGCAACGCCCGGTCGAACGCCCGGCCCCCGGCCGCGCCCGCGTCACCCAGCTTGCGGCGCACATCCGGCTCGAACCGGCCGGTGTCCGCGACGACCTCGACCGCGGTGTCCGCGATCGTGCCGCCTTCCAACGCCATGCCGGGCCACCCGTGGGAATCGGGTACCCGGCCACGAGGCGCCAGTCGGCACGGCGGCGACCTGCCACCGCGAGTGATCGTAACCGCGTCACCCCAGGTCGCGCCCGCCCCGGACGGTCGACGACGGCACACCACGCCCCACCCGACGCGCCTCGCGCGGGATCGCGACGACCGCCCGACCGGGCGGTGCCCCGCCACTACGATCGGGAGTCCACCGACCCTGGGGAGACGCCGCGCGCACCCGCGCGGTCGACCTCGGTCCGCGCTCCCACCGGAGGTCGCCGCCCGTGCAGTACGTCCACCGCCCCGTGCACGCCGAAGCCGCCCGGCACACCACCGGCGCCGGCGGAGACCTGTGGCACGCGTTCCTGCGCCGGCACAAGCTCGTGCCGGTGTGGCCCGGCCGCCGCCGCCACGGTCGCCGCCGGCCGACGACCCCGGCCGGGTGGAGCGAGGTGCCGATGAGCGACTGGCGACCGTGGCTCGTCGTCGACACCGACCACCAGGGGAGGCAGCGGGTCGTCACCCTGTCCGACGACGAGTTCCATGCCGCCTGGGCGCCCCGCGAAGGCGACGCCGAGCAGGCGCGGGCCGGGCTCGCCGTCGCCGCCGCACGCTCCACCCTGGCCTCGGCTGACCTGCGGTGGATCGACGCGGAGACGCAGCGCCGCGACCGGGGTGCCTCGGAGAGCGGCTGGTCGCACCCGGCGCAGCGGGACGAGTGGCTGCGCATCCGTGCCCTCGTCGCCGACTCCGGCCTGCCCTACCGGTACACCGCCGACCCGCAGCGGCCCGAGCACCGGCCCGAGAAGCCGCCCCGCGTGACCGTGACCGCCGACGTCGCCACCGTGCTCCGGACGCTCCTCGACGCCGAGGACGACGCGCCGGTCAGCGCCGTGGACATCCTGATGCGCACCGGCCTGAGCCGGCGGGCGATCCTGTCCGCGACCGGCGTGCTCACCCGCGGCTGCTGGCTGGACGTCCACCCGCCCGAGCCCGGCCACCCCGCCCGCTACCTGCTCACCGAGCGGGGACGCGGCGCGGCGACCGCGCGCCTGGCCGAACGCGCCCGCCGCGCCACCGCCGGCTGACCCGGGCCGCCGGCGCTCACCGGCGCCCGGGTCGCCCGTCGGCCGCGACGCGTTCCACGGCGGCCACCGGCACCAGCTGCGTCAAGCCCAACTCGCGGCCGTCCACCACGACGGTCAGCGTCACGACCGCCAGCCAGTCCCCGACGGACGTCATCGCCCAGGCGGTGACCGTGCCCGGAACCGGTCGGTCCAGGCGCAAACCCCGCGACCTCGCCCACATGGCCGTGTCCCTCCCCCAGGTCAGGCGGGTGGGCGGGAACAGCAGGTCCAGGCGCACCAGCACCGGCACCGGCGGCTCCACCGGCCGCCACGCCGCGTACGAGGCCGCGCCGGATTCGAACACGTGTTCACCCTACGGGCCTCCCAGCACGAGGGCGACGCCCTCGGCGAGCAGCGCGCGGCCCTCGTCGGTGACCCGCCACTTCCACGGCCGCCGCGTGGTGTCGGCCGCCACCACCTCTCCGCGCGACACGGACTTGAACACCTGCTCGACGTCGAACGGGGACGACCAGCCGTGCCGGTCGAAGGCGTGCCGGAGCAGCGAGACACGTTCGGGCCGGTCGCCGGGATCGAGGGTGCGCCACCCGGACATCAGCTTGCTGACCTGCTTGGCTGTCGCGTCCTCCCGATCGCCCAGGACGAACACCAGCAACCACCCGAACGAGGTGGTCGAGGCCGCCGACTTGTAGCGCCGCACGTCCGGGCCGTACCGGGCGTGCATCCTGGCCGTCGCCAGCCGGTTCAGGGCCTGCGCGAGCTTCCCTCCGGCGAGCGCGGTTCCGGGCTCGACGTGCTCGGGGTAGACCGGGCAGTCACCGGACCGCGCGTGCCGCAGGAGCTGCATGAAGTCGATGTCCTGGCTCGGGTCGCCGGTCGCGGTGTACGTCCACAGGCAGTCGGAGCTGTCCCGGCAGGTGACGGTTTCCCCCACCGCCATCCGCTCCCGGTCGTCGCCACCGCCCACGGCCCTTTCCCCCTTCGTGACGTCGGCCTCCGCCCGCCGGCGGGCCACCGTCCACCCCCGACCGGTCAAGTAGTAGAGCACGCCCAGGGCGTCGACCCGGCCGGCGCACCGGTGTCGCCGGACGCGGACCCGCGGCAGGCTTCCGACGTGGCCCCGCCGTTCCCCGCGCACCCGGTCAACGACCGGCGAACGCCTGCATGAACGCCGCCTCCTCGCGCTGCGCCGACCAGCCCAGAGGGGCGGCGTCGCGGGAACGGCCGCTCATGCGCACACCCGGCGCGGGAGCGAACACCTCGGCGTCGAGCACCGCGACCTCGCTGTCCTTCTGGCACAGCGACAGCCGCCACCGGTAGACGCCGGTGAGCAGCCGGCCGATCGGCTCCCGCAGCGGGTCGACGCCGCGGGCGAAGCACCAGCCGTCGAACGCCATCCAGTTCGCCCACGCCGTGCCCGCCAGCCGGGTCGCCACCCAGAAGTCCATGCCCAGCGCCGCGCCGAGCACGGCCAGCGCCGCGTCCTCCAGGTCGTCGAGGTCGTAGGCGTCGCGCCAGAGGGAGTCGTCGCCGTCGGCCGTCTCCAGGTCGACCAGGCGGCCGGTCAGCCAGTCCGCGTCGTCGGGGTCCAGCGCGCCGGGCAGCAGCCGCCACCAGCAGCCGGGCGCCTCCAGCACCAGCGCCTCCAGCCAGGTGCGGGTGGCCAGGTCGGGCAGCAGCAGCTCGCGGTCGTCGACGCGGAACGGCAGAGGGGTCGCCGCCGGCGGGCCGTGGACGGCGCGCAGCGCGTCAACCACGCCCCCGGCCCCGGGCCGCCGCCGTCGTGGTCTTCTTCGCCGCCCCGACCCGGCCGCCCGCGGTCACCGCCCGGGTGCCGCCGCGCGCACCCGCGACGGCCTTGGCGCTGCCCCGGCCCTTGGCGCGGGCCGCGTCGCGGCGGGCCGCCCGGTTCGCCTTCGGGCTCCACCGCTCGATCAGGTGCTGCACGATCTCCGCGATGTGCTCCAGGTCCAGGTCGTCGTCGTGGTCGCGCATCCGCCGCGCCACCACGTCCCGGTCGGCGCGCTCCAGCGCGGCGTCGAGGAAGATGCCCACCGACCACGCCTGCTGGCCCTCGTTCGCGCCCGTCGCCAGCGCGGCGGCCACGAACATCAGCACCAGGTCCTTCGGCGGGTGCGCGACCAGGTCCAGCTCCAGGTCCTCGTTGACGATGTGCACCGGCTCCCCGGTCACCGGCGCCGGATCCGCCTCGACCACCAGCGGCTCGACCCTGCCGCGCGCGGGCCAGGCGTTCCACCGCTCCAGCAGGCCGCCCACCAGCTGCACCGTCGCGCCCAGGTCGACCGGGTCGGCGGGGTCGATCGCCCGGTCGATGAACCGCTTGCGGTCCACCAGGCCCAGCGTGCCCGACAGGAACTGGATGACCGCCATCGCCCGGTCCGGTTCGGGCACGTCCGCGCCGATCGCCGTGGCCGCGAAGTACAGGACGGCGTCCTTGGGGCGCTGCACCACCAGCTCCTCCCCGCACAGGGTGACCGGGATCGGCTGTTCCTCGCGGGCGCGTTTCGGGGTGCGGAACTCCAGGGTCTCCATGTCGTGGCTCCAAGTTCATCCGGGGTGCGCGGCAAGACGCACGCCCCCTCCGGCGGCCACGACGACGCCAGACCCGGCGGGGGCGTGCCGGCACAGCGTATCGAGACACCCCCGAACGTGCCCAAGTCTGATGTGGACAGAGTGTTTCCGCAGGTCAAACCATGTTTGTGAAAGAGCTTCATGATATGATGAACGGGCATTGAAAAAGGCCCCCGGTCCGCATCACTTCGCAGGCGAACGGACTCGGGGGCCCCCGGATGAACCACCTGACCAGCAGGAGATTCGCGTGTCAGCATACGACACCGCCACCGCGCCACCGCAGCACGAACTGCGCCGGCGGCAACCAACCGGGGCCGTCGGATGGCCCCTGATCGTGCTCGAAGGACCCGACACCGCCGACAAGACCCTCGAAGCCGCCCGCTTCACCGCCGACGCCCGGTTGGGCGAAGCGTTCTGGATCGAGTACGGCGGCGGCGACGAGGGCGTGGCCGACGAGTACATCGGCGTCGATCACGCCCGGTACACGATCCTGGAGCACGACGGCACCTACCCGTCGGTGTACGGGCAGATCGTCGCCGCCAAGAACGAGGCCCGCAGGGTCCACGAGGCGGGAGAGCCGCCGTGCTGCCTGATCGTGGACTCGTGGAGCGCGATGTGGGACGACATCCGCACCTGGACCTACCTGCGCGCCAAGGCCGGGCTGGTCAACTCCACCGCCCCCGACGTCGAGATCGACCCGAACGCCGAACTCAACCCCGGCCGCAACCTGTGGACCGACGCCCGCGAACGCTACCGGGCGATCATGACCCAGTTGTTGACCTTCCCCGGCGTGGTGGTGCTCACCGTGCGCGGCGAGTGGGTCAGCGTCAAGGGAGAGGACGGGCAGCCCGCCCGGTGGGGCGAGTACGTGCTGGAAGCCCACCGCACCCTCAAGCACGACGCCCGGCTCCGCGTCCGCCTGGAGCCCGGCAAGAACCCGCTGATCGTCAAGGCGCGCTCGGCGAAGGCCGGCTACGACACCCACCTCAAGCCCTACGAGCTGCGCGAGGGCCTGGACCTCGGCGAAATCGTGTTCGAGCGCATGGGCGTCGACCCGGGGCGGGCCCCGCTGCCCGTCAGCCGCGCCGGCCGGTACGCGCCGCTGCCCGAACGCATCGCCGCCGGCCGCTTGCAGCAGTCGCGGCGCGGCCGGACCGACGAGACGGTCATCGGACGCGGCACCGGACCCGTCGGCCGGCAGGAGCCGGAACCGGCCGCGTCGGACATGCCGCTGCGCACGCTGATCAGCGACCAGGACTGGCTCGACCTGCTGGAGAGGAAGCGCGGCGACCACGCGGCGCTGGTGAACCTCTACCGGGCCGCGCAGACGTCGAAGGTCAACAGCGCGCTGCTGCACCGCATCGCCGTCGCCGGTCAGGAAGCACGCGACGCGGCCGAGGCCAGGGCCGCCCGGGAAGCCGAACGCGCGAAGCAGGACGGCGCGGTCGACGAGGGCGGCCAGGACGCCGACCCCGCGCCGACCGACTCCGACGGGGTGGACGCCGAGCCGGCCGACGCCGAACAGGTCGACGAGCCGGAGAGCGCGCCGACGCCGACCGGGTTCGAGGCCGAGGCCGACGCCGACAGCGACGTTCCCGGCAGCGGCGACCCGGGCAGCGGCGACACCGCCGACGGAGGTGAGCGCTGATGGCCGGCACGCGCAAGAAGCCCGCGAAGCGCACGACCAAGCGCAAGAGCAAGTGGACGCCCGAGCAGATCGCCCAGTTCCGGGCCGCCGACGAGGCTCGCGCCGCCGCCGCCGACGCCGTGCTGGAGGACCCGGCCGCGATGCAGCGCATGGAGGTCGCGCTGCGCGGCGCGTCCGCCAGGGTGCGCGGCTACTCGCCCCGCAACCGGGCGCTGTTGTGGACGCAGGCCGCCGAACAGGGGTTCCGGCTCACCGACGTGGACACCCCGCTCGGCTGGGCGAGGCGGGGCCGCGCCATCCACCCCGACCACAAGTTCAAGGGCCTGCGGATCACCGCGCCGCGCGGCGACGACGAGGACAAGGCGCAGAAGGACGGCGCGTCCCCGGAGAAGCCGCCCACCGGGCAGGACGCCGCCGGTGACGAGAAGAAGCAACCCCGGTTCCGCATGACCAGCGTGTTCGACGTCGCCCAGACCGTGGACGCCCTCGCCGACGAACGCGACGACGACGGAACCACCGGTCCGCGCACCGCCGACGAGGTGGCCGCGGAGGACGCCGAGCTGCTGCGCCAGGCCGAGGACGCCGACGCGTTCGCCGCCGCGCTGGCCGGGCAGGACGCGTCGTGAGCCGCTACCGGCACGGGGACGCGGTGGTCGGCGACTACGCGTGGGGCGGTGCGACGCAGGTCGCCCGCCCCGTGATCCGCGCCAACCCGAAGGGCGTGGTGCTGGGCATGGAGCGCGGCCGGGGCGGCTGGCTCAACACCCTGGCGCTGACGTGGGAGCAGGTGCGCGGGGTGCTGCCCGCCGTCGACGGCGAACCGGTGTCGACCGAGGCCGCGCTGGAGGTCGCCGACCGGCTGCGCGCCGGAACCCTCGCCGAAGGGCAGCGCGGGGCGGTCGCGTCGCTGCTGCTCGTGCTCGCCGTCACCGCCGGCCTGCCCAGGCCGGTCGTGGCGGCGCTCGCCGAGGCGGTCGCCCCGGCCGACATCGGCGGCGCGAGGCCCGCGCCGCCGGTCGGTCGACGTCCGGGACGGCTGCGGTGACCGCGGTGAAGGTCCGCCCCGGCGGGCCGCCGCGCCAGCACGTGCTGCGGCTGTCCGAGCGGGTCGTCGAAACCTGGTTCGGGCACCACGGCGGCAACAACCTGGAGATCCCCATGTCGGTGGTGGCGGTCATGTCGCTGCTGTCGCCGCCGCACGAGGAGCGCCAGGCCGCGATCGACGAGACCGCGGGCATGAGCCCCGAGGCGTTCGGCGGGGTCATGGGGGTGCTGTGGCAGCGGTTCGTGCGGGCCCGGCCCGACCTGGTCAACCCGGTGTGGCCGTTCGTGCGGATCTGGGTCGGCTCGTCGGACAGCTACCGCATGAGCGACCAGGCCCTGGCCGCCGCCAAGGCGGTCGGCGACACCCTGCTGCGGCACGACCTGTTCTCGCTGGCCGACAACCGGTACGACGTCGACCTGCTGGGCCAGGTGCTCACCGAGCTGCGCCCGAAGTCGTCGTTGCAGGCACGCGGCCAGTTCTACACCCCGCCCGACGTGTGCCAGCTGATGGCCGCGATGACCGTGCTCGGCGAGGGCGAGTCGGTGTCCGACCCGGCGCTGGGCTCCGGCGGCATGTTCCGGGGCGCGGCGCAGGCCATGCGCGAACAGGGCCTCGACCCCACGACGGTCACCTGGATCGGCAACGACATCGACGACCTCGCCATCGCCGCCGCCGCGGTGAACGCCGTGCTGTGGAATCTCGGGCCGAACGTGGTGCTCGGGGTCGCCAACGCGCTCACCGAACCGGACTGGGTCGGGCGGGCGGTGCGGATGCGCAACGAGATGGTGTCGCTGGCCCGCAACGCGATGACCCTCGACCTGCTGCGCGGTGTGGAACAGCTCATCCAGGGCGCCGCCGCCGAGGGCGACGAGGACCGCGACGGCGGGGACGAGCAGCGGGACGAGGTCGAAGACGACCGGGTCGACGAGCCGGTGGTGGGCGACGAGCCGGAACCGGAACCCGCCGGGCAGACCGTGCCGGAGCCGCCCGTCGCGGAACCGGCCGCCGGCCCGTCCGCGCCGGAGCAGGTGGTTCGCGAGCAGGTGCGACAGCGGGTGAAGCCCGAGCGGGTGGAGCCCGCACCGTCCCCCGACGGGGACGCGGAACGTGTGTGGCACGAGTGGTGCGACGACGCCGGCGTGGTGCTGGTGGTCGACGCCGTCGGACTGGAGGGGTCGTGAACGTGGACGTGGACGTGGAGCAGCTGCCGCCGTGGTGCCGGACGTGCGGGGCGAGGCTGGAGCTGCGCGACCCGCCGGGCGGGCACACGCCCGAGCAGCAGTGGTGCGGCATCTGGTACGACCACCCGCCGCTGCCCGGCCTGCCCGCCGGGCAGCTCGTCGGGCACACCGGCACGGCACTGGTCATGTCGGCCGAGCTGCAGGTGCACCTGGAGGAGCTGGAGCTCCGCGCCGCGCAGCGCCCGGTCGACGCCGGGAGGGCGGGATGAGCCCACACGACCCGGTGCGCGACCCGACCCGGTACGACGGCCTGTACCAGCCGCGGGCGCAGCGGCTGCCCCGGCCGGACATGCGCGTGCACCGCCACACCTGCCCCAACGGGACCGAGGTCGTGGTGACCTCCCAGCGGATCAAGGTCACCGGTGTGACGCTGGACCGGTGGAGCATCGCCGGGATCGACGTGGGCACCTCGGCGCGCGCGACCCCGAACGAGCAGCCACCCGACTTCGCCTGGTGCGACCGGGCGGCGGGCGAACCCGTCCCGTTCTGACGCGCGACACTCGACACTCGACGCGGCCCCGCCGGACACCGGCGGGGCCGTCGTCGTCCCCCGCTCACGAGCGGCGCGCAACGCTGTGACCTGCGTGAATAGACGGGTATCACACCCCGCGCGACCTACACATCATGTACATATGATGCAGTGCGATATAGGATTAAAGGGCAAGATCAAGAAACAGAAACCACAGGTCGGAGAGGGTGCGGGTCATGAGCGCAGTGCAGAGGATCATCGGCCACCGGGCGTTCGTGCCCGCGCTCGCGCTCGGCCTCTCCGTGATCGCCGCACTGGTGATCGTCCCCGAGACCGCCGACACCCCGGCCGTGATCTGGGACCACTACCGCACCGCCGTCGTCGCGGTCGTCGACTTCGTGGCGCACACGCCCGGCCGCCTGCTCGACCTCGTCCGCTGAACACCCACCACCACCCGGAAGGAACCACCGCCATGAACGAGCTGCGGACCGCCCAGCAGGTCACCCAGGCCGTCCTCGACGCCGCCGTGCGCGCCGAACTGGAGCGCCGGCCCGACCTCGACTTCCACGACGTCGCCGCCGAGCTGACCGCCGAGACCATCGAGGTGCTGCCGCCCTACGCCCGCGAGTACCGCGCGCTGCTCGGCGCGGTCGCCGCCCGCCACCACGTGCAGGCGGTCAGCACGCCGCGACTCGGACCGCACCAGTACCGGCGCGGCGCCGACGTGCTGCTGCTGGGCCTGCCGGGCGGCATCGCGGGCGTGCGCCGCGAGTGGGCCACCGTCGGCAGCCTCGCCCGCACCCTGTTCGACGCGGTCGCGGCGGGCGACGGCGAGGACGTCGCCACCCACCGCGCGAGCCTGCTGCTCGGCTACCGGCTGGGCCTGTCCCGCGACGGCCTGGACCGCGAGCAGGTCGAGGCGATCGTCGGAGGCAAGGTCCCGGGCGACGGCGTCACCTGGAAGTCCACCGGGTCCGGCGCGTGGGACGGTTACCTGGCCGCCCGCGCCGACGCCGACACCATCGCCGCCGAGCACGCCGCCGCACAGGCCGAGGCCGACCGGATCGCCGCCGAGCAGGCCGCCGCGGCGAAGCCGAAGCGGGCGCCGCGCGCCGCGAAGGGCGAGGGCAAGGCGAAGACGCCCCGCGCGCCGCGCAAGCCGCGCACGCCCAAGGCCGCCGCCGGTGACGAGGCAACGCCGAAGCGGACGCGCCGTCCGCGCGCCGCGAAGCCCGCCGCCGCCACGCTGTTCGACAGCCCGACCGCCGAGCAGCCGGCCGCGTCCGTCGCGGAGCCGGCGGGCGTCTGACCCGCCCGCGCGGGCGGTGACTCGACCACCGCCCGCGCCGCCCCACCCCACCCGATCACCTCCCCGACCCTCACCCGTGAAGGAGCACCACCATGTCCGCCTTCCCTCGCACCGGCTCCGCCTCCGTGCGGCGCGTCGATGCCGACGCGCTGGAGACCGTGCTCGTCGAGCAGATCGGCCGCCACGCCACCGAGGACGTGTTCGCCGCCCTCGACAACCTCCCGCGCCCCGAGTTCACGCCGCAAGAGCGGGTGCACCTGCGGGCCGCCGTGCTGCTGCGCCGCACCCTGGCCGAGCTGAACCTGATGGACCCGCAGAACCTGGAGGGCCTGGACGGCTTCTACGGCGGCGACAACAGCGGCCTGGTGCCCGTGCCCGAGCTGTCCGCCTACGCGCACGTCCAGTACGCGCTGCTCATGCCGCTGAGCCGGCTGGCCGGCAGCCGCGAACGCGGCCGGGAGCTGTACACCGAGGTCGTCGGGAACGACGACCCGGTTGCCGACCTGCTGCTCACCCTGCGCGCTAAGTGGGAGGAGGAGGACCGGGTGCGCGCCGAGCAGGAGAAGGAACTGGCGCTGGCCATCGAGGCGCTGCTGGCCTCCGCCAACAGCGACGAGGACTACGTGGTGGTCGCGCGGTTGATGATGAAGGCCGGGCTGCTGTGGGAGTGCCCGGACTGCGGGTTGCAGGTCGCCGCCACCCGCACGGCCTGCGAAGGCTGCGACACCGTGCGCCCGGACACCGTCACGACCCGCTGACCCGGACACGACCCGCCACCAGGAGAAGACGCCGATGACCGCGCCCACGTCCCACGGCACCCTCCCGCACACCGCGTCCGACACCGAGCCCGACGCGACACCCGTGGTGCTGTGGGACGTCGACGGCGTCCTCAACCCGGACCGACCCACCCCCGCCCACCGCGCCCACGTCTACGACGGCCCCGGCCCCGACGGGCGACACGTCACCGGGCCCGTCCACCTCGACCCCCGGCACGGCGAGTGGATGGCCGAGCTGACCGCCGCGGGCGCCGCCCACGCCTGGGCCACCAGTTGGGGACGGCTGGCCGCCGGGTGGATCGCGCCGCGCCTGCACCCGCCCGCCGAGCACTGGCCCGTCGTCGACGTCGGCGTGGTCGGCGGCATCGCGTTCGGACGCACCCGCAAGGCCGGTCCGGTCGCCCGGTTCCTGGGCCCGGACCGCCCCGCGTTCTGGCTCGACGACCTGTTCGGCGGCAAGGACCCGCACTGGGCGGCCCACCGCACCGCGCGGGGCGTGCCGACCGTGCTGCGGCCGGTCACCTCCCCGGCCGGGCTCACCCGGGCCGACGTCGACGCCGCGCTGGCGTGGCTCGCCGGCGGTCGCGCCGTGCCGGACCTCAGCAGTCCGGGAGGTTGAACTCCCACCCGAGGTCGACGTAGCGGTGCCACGAGTAGCCCGACACGCCGGTGGTGTTGTCGGTCAACCCGAACCAGCGGAAGTCGCCCTCGATCGTCTGGCCGAGGGCCTTGCATCGGACGTAGACCTGGTGGCCGCGGTAGCCCAGGCCGTGCGAAGGCCTGTCCAGCCACGGGCCGGAGCGGATGTTGACCTCGTCGACCAGGAACGTCCTGTTGATGCCCGGCACGGGTACGGCGTGGGCGGCCGGGCCGGGCACGACACCGAGAGCGGCGACTGCGGCGGCAGCGACGGCGAGCAGGCCGATCAGTTTCCTTCGCATGAATCCCGACGCTAGCGGCCCGATTGGCGCGCGCAATCGGCCGAGCGAGGGACCACGAATGGGTGACCAGCGGAAACGACACCGCGCGACTATAACGGGTACCACATCACCAATTGCGTCCGTGAGCGCTTTTCAATGGCTTTCCGCGTGTTTTTGCAATAGGATTAAAGGTGCAAGAAAGAAAGCAGAAAGAAAGCAATTCCCAACCCTCGTTGATTTCGGGAGTTCGCCATGTCCGCAGCCGTGTCCGCCACCGCCGCCGAAGCCCGCCGGCTCGTCCCGTTCGCCGAGGTGCGGCGGGTGCTGACCGAGGAGGTGGGCGAGGAGGTCGCCGCGCACGTGTCCGACGTGCTCGCCGAGGTGCCCACCCTCGACCCCGAGGCCGACGACCCGGCGGAGCTGGAGCTGGCCGACACGCTCAACCGGACGCTGTACGAGCTGAACCGGATGAACCACCCGCAGCACTCCGGCGACAACTCGTGGGAGGTGCGCACCGGCCGCGCCGTCGAGCTGAACGTGTACGCGCACGTGCAGGCCGCGCTCATGCAGGTGCTGGAGCGCCTGGCCGGCACGAAGGACCGCGCCGACGAGCTGCGCGGACACCTGATCGACTGCGTCGACGAGGGCGCCGCGTACGTGCTGGCGCAGGTGCGGCCGGAGTGGGCGCACGAAGACGCCGAGAAGGCGCTGGAGCAGCACCCGACGGCCGTGCTGGTGCGGCGGCTGCTCGACGAGCAGCCCGATTCGCGGGCGTACGAGGCGATGGTGGCGCAGTTGGTGGCCGCCGGCGCGATGTGGTGGTGCGGCGAGTGCGACTGGCACACCGTCTCCGTCGCCGACACCTGCGGCAACTGCGCCTCGCCCCGCCCCGAGCAGGCCGACCGGCCCGCCGCCTGACCGACCCGGAACCGATGTGGGGGGTCGCCCATCCGGGCGGCCCCCATCCGACCATGCGCGAAGGAGAACGACCGTGCGAACCGTGATCCGACGGGGACCCGACCGCGAGACGGTGAGGGAGGTGATCACCGCCCACGTGGGCGAGGGCACCGCCGCGGAAGTCCTCGCGGACCTCGACGGCGAGTGGCAGGACGTCGACCCCGGCGACGCCGACGCCCTCGGCGCCGCCGACCTGCGTCACGTCGAGGCGGCGCAGGTGCTGCTGACCGCGCTGAACGGCCTCGACGCCCTGCCGCCGTCGATCGTCGCCGGCGACGTCGACTACGGCACGAACAACACCTACCGCCGCTACCTGGGCGAGGACGACGCGCTGAGCCCGCTCGCGCACGTGCGCAACGCGCTGCTGGTGCCGCTGATCGCCCTGACCGGCGACGCCGACCGCGCCGAGGAGTTGCTGTACGACGCGCGGGAGAACGACTGGGACGTGGCGACCGCGCTCCGCGTCAAGCGCCGCGACTGGGCCACCGAGCAGGCCGGGCACGAGCGGCGCACCGCCTGCGCCGCCTGCGGTCGGCCGCGCCCCGACGAGCACGAAGGACCGGTGACACGGTGAGCGACGCCACCCGTCCCAAGATCGTGATCGAGTTCGTCGAGGTGCTGGCCGCGCTGGAGTGGTTCGACGGGCTGCGCGCCGCCGGGCACGTGCCCGCCGACTGCGAGCTGTACCAGGCCGACGGGCTGGACATGGCGCGCGGCGGCGACATGCGCACCTTCCTCGTCCGCAGCGCCGGCGACCGCCCCGACGGGATGGCCGTGCGCAACCGGCTGCCCGCGCTGATGACCCGCGCCGAACGCGACCGCACCGACCCCCTCGTCCTGCGCGGGGCCGCCGCCGCAGGCTCCGCCCGCACCGCCACCACCCCGACCACCCCGACCACCACCGACACCAGCCCGGAGACGCCGTGAACAGCACGTCCACCACCACGACCGGATTCGCCACCATCCCGCCCGACGGGCCGCTGGACGTCGAGGTGGTCGCCGAGGAGCGGCACCCCGAGCCCGTCCACGACGGCCCCGTGCTCGTGGCCGAGCTGGTCGACGACGACACCCCCGGCCACGACGGGCAGGACGAGCCGGGCGACGTCGACGACCACCCGCGGCTGGGCTGGCACGCCGGACGCCGCTCCGGCGCGATCCGCACCAGCGAGGGCCTGGTCACCATCACCCTCGACGGCCGCTCCCTGCTGGGCATCGACCTGCCCGCCGGCGTGATCGGCATGTGGCCGGACGACGACGACGAGGAGTGGGTGCGGGTCGGGAAGTTCGACACCACGCCGTTGCCGCCCAGCCCGAACCGCCGCCCGGCCGCCGCCGGGTACGAGTTGCTGGTCGGCGTCGCCGAGGAGTTGGGGGCCGCGCTGGACACCTGGCAGCGCATCCACGAGGGCGACAGCGTCGACGACGACGACCT
This sequence comes from Saccharothrix sp. HUAS TT1, assembly GCF_040744945.1. Classification (NCBI taxonomy): domain Bacteria; kingdom Bacillati; phylum Actinomycetota; class Actinomycetes; order Pseudonocardiales; family Pseudonocardiaceae; genus Saccharothrix; species Saccharothrix camelliae. The sequence goes on from NZ_CP160454.1 coordinate 126,003, forward strand.
CCGCGAGGCGCGCGAGACGATCAGCACGGCGACGCAGTCCTCGCTGGAAACCCTGACGCGGCTGCTGGCCGACGGCGAGGAGCTGAGCATCAACGCCACAGGGCCGGAGATCGACGCGTTGCAGCAGCTCGCGCCGCCGTCGTGCGCCGCGCTGTACGAGAGCGACGCGGTCGGCCGCGTCCTCCCGGAGGGCCGGGAGCACGGCACGCTGCGGTTCCACGGCGGCAGGGAGGTCGCCGTGCACGTGGTGCGCACCGCGGGCCGCCGGTCGCGCGGCGAACAGCGCGAGGCGCTGAGGGCGCTGCTCGCCCGCATCCGCGCCTGACCCACCCTCCTCAACCGACCCTTCCGGACATCATCGAGGGGGTGTGACCTGCACAAACAGATGGGTATCACACCCCCCACGACCTGCATTACATGTACATCATGTGCAGGGCATATTAGGTTGATCGAAGATCCACAACACCAACCCTCACGGAACCACCGGGAGCACCATGACCATCCGACTGTTGGTCGCCACCGCCCGAGGCCAGGGCAGGCGGGACAACGACTTCCACTGGGCCGCCGAAGGCGAACCCGTCCGCCTCGCGTCGATGTGCGACAGCGACCGCCGCAGCCCCGACTCGCGCTGCGGCTGCGGACGCGCCTTCGTCGGCCTCGACACCTCCAGGTCCACCAGCACCACCCGGGTCGCCGAACTCGACCTCACCGTCGAGGACTACGCGCGACGGCTGTTCGAGGACCAGAACCTGTTCACCCTCGACGAGTGCCGCGAGGACGCCGAGGACCTGATCCGCGCCGTTCGGGACTTCCCGGTCGGCATGGTCGTGGAGCGGCGCGGCAACACGTTGCAGGAACGCCGCGTCGTGTCCGCCCACTACCGGGTGACGTCCCTCGTCGTCCGCGAGATCCCCGGCTGCGGCGACCACGACGACGCCCTGCGGGCCGCGCACACTGAGCTGCTGGAACACGGCTGGCTGCTTCCCCGCCGCACGCACCGCGTCCACGACGTCGCCCCGCACCCGCGCCCCGGGCCCGGCGCTGCCCGCCCGTACGCCGTCGTGACGACCGTGGCCCGCGAGATCGACGGCGACGGACCCCGGCACGCCCTGGAGCTGGAGAACGCGGCGCTGCGGGAACTGGGCTGGACCCCCACCACCCGCAGGGGCGACACCTCCCGGGTCAAGGGCATCCGCCGCAGGCCCGCCGCGACCCCGACCGCGGGGAGGAGCTGACGTGGAGCGCTACTCCGTGATCATCCCGGCGGTGCGGGAGATCGCCGCCGCCGACGCCGACCGTGCCCTGGACCAGGCGTGCCTCGCGCTGCGCGCGCAGGGCTGGACCGGCATCAACGAGGGCGCCGAGATGTTCGACGTCACCACCGGCGGCACCGACGCGCACGGCCGCCGCCGCTACGCCGTGATCATCGCCGCCCTGCGCGACGTGCACGCCGACGGGCCACCCGACGTCGACATCGCCCGCGCCGAGCTGACCGGGCTGGGCTGGACGCCGCTGCCCGACGGACACGAGGTCCACGACCACAGCCCCACCGGCCGCGACCCGGTCGACGACGACCAGGCGGGAGCCGGCGATGTGGATTGAGCTGGGCCGCGGACGCGGCCACGTGTGGAGCGACCGGCCCGGCGACGCCTGGCCGTGGGGCGCGGACACCGCGTGGGACGTGGTGCTGGGCGGGGTGGTCCGCGTGCCGCACGAGGTCACCCCGCACCGCGACGACGCGCAGGGCCTGGTCGCCCGCTTCCAGTCCCGCGAGCCGCTGTTCCGCGACGTCAGCGGGGTCGTGCTGACCGAGGTGTCGGTGCACTCGCTGCGCGGGCCGTTCGAGTCGCGCGGCCGGGCCATGCCCGACTCGTGGCAGGAGGAGCAGGAGATCGGGCCGGTGCCCGAGCCGCCCGCCGGCGACGGGCTGTTCCCGCCGTGGACCGAGGTGGTCCGCCACCTCGACCCGGCCGCCGACCACCGGTTCGTCACCCTCGTGGTGGCCGCCCACCACGACCGACCCGGACCGCACGGCGTGCACGACCCCGGGCAGGCCGCCGCCGCCGGGCTGGAGCTGACCCGCGACGGGCAGGCCGGCGAGACGCCGTGGCTGGTGTGGGACCGCAGGACCCGGGTGCTGCACCGGGTGGAACAGGCCGACGTCGACGGCGCGATCGACCACGACCGGGACGGCCGATGAGCGCCGGCGGGTTCCGGGCCGCGCTCGGTGACGGCCTGTTCCCCGACTGGGAGGACGTGCTGCACCCGTCCGCGATCGACCGGCAGGAGCCTCCCCGGTTCCTGGCGGTCCTGGCGGTCGCCTACGACCCGACCACCACCGCCGGAACCGTCACCACCCCCGAGCTGGCCGCGTCCGCCGCGCTCGACCTGACGCGGGGCGGCGGGTCGTGCTTCACCGAGTGGACGGTGTGGGACCGGCAGACCCGCACGCTGCACCGGCTGGAGCAGGCGGGGTTCGACCGGCGCAGCCGCACCCGCGGGCACAGCGGACGGCCGCGCGGCACGCGCGTGGTCGACGTCGAGGAGCACGACCCGTTCGACGTCGAGGGCGTCGAGGTGTTCGTGCGCGAGCAGACGTGGAACGGCGGCGGCGTCAGCTACGACGTGGTCCGCCTGGACGACGGGGAACTGCTCACGCTCGACGAGTCGTTCGACCGCTACCCCACCCCCGACGAGATCGCGCCGCTGGTGGAGACCGTGGTGTGCAAATTCTGCGGAAAGGCCGCGTTGGCGTCGCGTGCGCACATCCACCAGAACGAATGGGTGGGAGACGAATGCTGCTGGGATCACCGACCCGGCTCGACCGCCTAGGGTCGGTCGGCTGACCGGTCGCAGGGGGTGTGAGCTGCGCAAATAGACGGGTATCACACCCCCTGCGACCTACATATGATGTACATGTGATGCAACGCCGAATAGGCTGGATGAAGATCCACACCAACCCTCACGGAAACATCGGGAGCAATTATGACGGCCAAGGAACTGAACGCGGTCCGGATCTATTTCGCCCGCAAGCCCGACGGCGAATACGAATTCGTCACCGACTGCCTCAAGGGCGTGCGCGGCGAGCCCGCGAAGTACGCCGCCGAGTCGGTCGTGGTCGGCGCGGTCGAGGCCGGCTACATCGGCGACGACAAGCGCATCGCCGACGAGATCGTGGCGATGGTCGAGTCCGAGGAGCGCGCCGACACCGAGGACACCCTGCACGCCGGGACGTCGCGGTGAGCAACACCTGGGTCGACAACCTCGCCGACGAGCAGCGCGACCAGGTCGCCGAGGTGTTCGCCACGCTGCCCGAGAACGACTCGCTGCGCCGCTACGCCGGCGACGACGTCGACTTCGGCATCTGGCTGCTCGTGGTCGACGGCGCCTGCCGCCGCAGGCTCACCGTCGGCATCTTCGACCTGCCCGACCGGCTGTGGCGCGACTGGTACGACGACGACATGACGCCGGTCCAGGCGCTGCGCACCCTGCTGGAGGAGGGCGTGGACGCGTGAGGTGCCGCCGCGACACGCACGCGCACTTCACCGAGGTCCCCGCCGGTGGCGAACTCGTCACCGGCGGGGACCGGGTGTACGCCATCGAGTTGCACGACGGCTCGGACGACGTCCGCTGGTCCATCGGCCGCGTCGTCGGCTCCGGAACCCACTGGATCGCGCTCGTCATCGGCCTGGACCACTGGACGCCCGCGTTCCCCAGCCGGGGCAGCCTCGCCGAGGCGCTGCTCATGGTGCGCGGCGAACACGCCCGCTGGCGCTGGAAGCCCTGCCGGCTGCCGCGCCCCGGCCGCTGGACTACTCCCACCCCGCGAGGAGCTGAACCGATGACCAGCGGCAACATCGACCCCGCCGACGACACCGGCGCCGCCCCGGCCGTCGCACCGCCCTACCGCTACACCGTGGTCGGCCTCGTCGACGGCGACGCGGGGGAACTGCTCGTCGCCGCGGTGTTCGACGGCGAGCACCCCCGCGTCGACGTCGGCAAGACCCCCGGCTACGAGCGTGTGGCGCTGCTCGTCGACGCCGACAACCGCGTGCAGGCCGAACGGTTCGCCGCGATCCTGGCGGCCACGGGCGGGCTGCCCGAACAGGAGAGCGCCGACCGGATCGAGCCCGGCGACACCGTCGTCCACACCCTCACCACGCCGCGCGCCGGCCATGACGACCCGCGTGAAGCCGACACCTCCGAGGTCGACCGCGTCGGCCGCACCCCCGACGACGACGTGCTGCTGTGGCTCGACGAGGACGACACCCCCACCCAGCACGACCCCAGCGAACAGCTGTGGATCGTCAAGGGAACCTGACCCCGCACCGAGGAGGACGAAGAACGTGGTGGTGACCAGAAGCAGCCCGATGCCCCAGGACGAACGCGGGCCGGTGCGGTACCTGTTCGACCGCACCCCGGTCGGCCGCGGCGCCGTCGAGGCCGCGGGCGGCGACGAGGACTACGCGATCTGGCTGGTCGAGCTGATCCAGACGCACTGGCGGGTCGGGCACCGGCCCGTCGACGACTTGCACGACCCGAAGTGGCGCGGCTTCTACGACCGGGACCTGCCCGCGTGCGACGCGATCCGCCACGCCGAGGTCGTGCCCCCGCCGCTGCCGACCCGGCCGAGGTGGGAACGGCGGTGAGGGGCGACGTCCGCGACCACCTGCTGCGCACCCTGGAGGACGCGGGCCTCGGACCGTGGATCACCGACGCCGACGGCGCCGTGCACCGCCTGCACCACTGGGTCGACGACGTGGTGCGCGGCGTGGTCGACCAGTACTCCGACACCGACGCGCCGGAGAAGCTGGCCGCGCTGCTGGAGGAGCTGGACTCCAAACCCGACCGCAAGTCGGTCTCGGTGAAGATCGTCCGCGAGATCGTCGCCCCGGCGTAGACGGAACCCACGGTGGACGGACGCGGACGGCACGCGCGGGGGCCCCGGCACCACCCGGTGCCGGGGCCCCCGCCGTCGCGTGCCGGGCGGTCAGTCGGCGCACTTCTCCAGCGCCGCCGCCAGCAGCGGCCGGTGCGCTCCGTAGAGCCGTCCGCCGTCCGCCTCCAGCGCGGCGACCAGGCCGTCCAGGTCGGCCGCGGGCACCCAGCGGGCCTCGACCGCATCGTCCGCGCCCGTGGCCGGCACCACCTCCGGGACGCGGAACACGGCCAGGGTCGTGACGACCCACGAGTTGTCGGTGACCCGCCAGTCCTCGACGTAGGTGCGAGAGATGATCAGCGGTTCGACGCCGGCCACGTCCACACCCGTCTCCTCCCGCAACTCGCGCACGAGGGCGTCGCGGGCCGTCTCGCCCTCGTCCAGCATCCCGCCGGGCACCGCCCACTCCTCGATGTCTCCGCGCTTGACCAGCAGCGCCCGCCGGTCCGCGCCGGTGCCCGCGAGCACCAGGGCATCGGCCGCCTGCTTCTCGCCCCAGTGCCCGAACAGCCTGCCCACGCGCCCGGTCCGGCCGAACGGGTTGAGCGGCCAGCGGCGGTCGTCGAAGTCGAACGGCACGAGCGCGCGGGCCTGCCGGTCCCGCCAGTCCGGCACCTCGGACGGCGTCGGGTAGGGCTCGGCCCACTCGGGCGTGCCGGCGTCCCGCATCCCCTCGGCGGTCAGGTGGTCGGGGGTGACGTCCACCGGGATGTAGCCGTGCCACGGCGTCTTCCACGTGCGGAGGTTGGCGGGCACCTTGGCGCCGGGGTGCCGGCCGTCGACGCGGGTCCCGGTCGCCCACAGCTCGGCCGGGGACGGCTCGCTCCTGGCGAGGGTGTCGCGGCGGTACTGGGCGGTGGTCTTCGTGACGCCCGTGCAGTTCGCCAGCGAACCGTAGGAGCCGCCGTCGGCCTGGTGGGCGCGCGTGGCGGCGTCCAGGACGCCCTCCAGGCGGGCCAGCAGCGAGCTGGTGTCCTGAAGCACCCACTCCGACCAGAACCTGCCGGCGCTGACCGGGCTGTCCTTGAAGCTGGTGCCCGCCCCGGGTGGGACGTGCGGATCGCGGCCCTGGCGCAGCGCGGCGATGCCGACCAGCACGGTGTCGACCGCCTCGCCGATCAGGGCGGCATCGGTGCCCAGGGCCTCCGCCTGGTCGGGCGTGAGCGACAGGACCAGGTCCAGGCCGCCGCGGGTCGAGTCGGCGCCGGTGCGGTAGTTCAGCATCCCAACCTCCAAAACGTACGGTTTTTCGTACGGCAAGCGTATAGATTTCCGTACGACCCTGGCAAGAGGCCCGATCGGGTGAACCCCGACCCGCCGAGCCCGCCCGCTCCACCCGCGCGCAGCAGTCCGCCCCGCCACCCGAAGGCGACGGGGCGGACGGGACGTCGTCCGGCGCGACGCCGTTCACCGCGCCCGGCGCCCTCCCTCCCGACGGGCCCGCTCGACGGCCGCCACCGGGTCCACCGGCAGCACCGACAGCTCCACCGTGTCCGGCCCCCACGGACCACCGTCGGCCACGACCACCTCGTACGGCCGGGTGTGGCGGCCGTGGTGGTCGCGCCGCAGGTACCCGATCCGGCCCAAGTCCGGAGCGGGCGTCCGCAGCACCAGGCCCAGGTACTCGTAGGCGAGGTGCAGGCCCGCCGCCGACCACGCCGCGACCGCCTCGGCCGCGCCCTCGTGGTGCGGGGCCAGCGCAGCCGTCACCGCCTCCGGATCCAGGGCGGCCTCCGCCCACGTGGGAGGTTGGTACTCCAGCACCTCCAGCACCTCGACGTCTTCCGGCCACAGCCACGGCGACACCCCGACGTCCGGATTCGACGTCCAGGACGTCCGCTCCCGCACCGCCTGTCCGGCCTTGCCCGACAGGCCCATCACCACGACCTCACCCTGGCGGAACGTCCGGGCCGCGCTCTCCCACGGCGCGACCGTGTGGTTCCGCAGCACCCGCAGCCGGGCGCGCACATGCCACGGCCGCTCCGGCACCGAACCCACCACCGGGCCGACCCCGCCCACCCGCACCACCCGGTCGTCCTGCCGCGTCATCGCCCCTGCTCCTCTCCCGGCGAGTCCTCGGCCGCCGCGTCGGCGGCGTGGACCTCCTTGCGGATCTGGTACACCCGGGCGCGGGACAGTTCGGCGGCGTCCCACACCTGTTTGTGCGGCACCTTGTGCGGCGTCTTGGAGTCCAGGGCGTCGACGATCGCCCGGTGGAACACCGCCGTCGACTGCTCGCCGGGCGCCCAGTACATCGCCACCTTCGCGTTGTGGATCGCGGCCACCATGCGCTCGACCGGGTCCCGCTTGCGGCTGTCCGGGGTCAGCTCGTCGAACCCGATCGAGGTGGGAAGCCGGTCGGCCAGCCAGCGCGCGGTCCGCTCGGCGGGGTTGCCCAGCCGGCGCAGGGTGCCGTCGGCGAGCAGCACCACCCGGACGTCCTCCCGGTCGTGCAGGCTGATCTCCCACCCGGCGAAGTCGGACTCCAGCGAGTCCGGCCGCTCCAGCCGCGGCAGCGTGGCCAGCGGCTTGCGGCTGTCGAGCTTGTCCATCTCGGCCGTCGGCATCAGGCCCACGACCATCACGCTCGCGAAGCGACCGACGCCGCCCAGCTCGGCCCACGTGAGCAGGTTGGTCGCGTGCCCGCGGGGCAGGGTGGTGCGCAGATTGCTGGGCAGCGTGCCGCCCAGGGGGAACGAGCTGCTGTGCCACGACAGCTTGATCGGCCCGCCCGGATCGTCGGCCAGAGCCCCGGTCGTCGAGGCCAGGCCGTCTTCCCGGTGCAGGTTGCGCTCCATCACATCCATACCGGATGTCTACCCCACTGGACTGAAACAGTCCAGTGGGGTAGACCTTTTTGTCCAGTGAGGTAGATACTGATCACCGACACACCCCCGACCGCTCCACGAGCTACATGTGATCGACATATGATGTACATGACATGCACCTCACCGACAGCACGGAGCCACCGCCGATGACCAGCCCGAACACCTGGTACACCTGTTCGTTCCCCGAGTACGCACTACCCGCCGACGAGGCGATCCCGGTGCGCTCCGCGAACGGCTTCCCCCGCTACAAGATCCGCTACCCGCTCGTCCACGCCCTGCCCTCCACCTTCCCCGCGAAGGAGTGGGTGTTCGGCGGACTCGGCCGCGACGAGTTCACCCAGCGCTACCTCGACATGATGAACACCGACGGCTACGTCGACCGGGTCCGCGAGGAGGCCGCGGTCATCCGCCGCGCGATGGGCGTCGCCGAGGACTTCCCCCTCGCCCTGCTCTGCTTCGAGCAACTGGCCAAGAAGCCCGCCAAGGGCAAGGGCACGCCCTGGTGCCACCGCACCATCTTCGCCGCCGGCTGGACGCAGCTCACCGGCGAACCCGTGCGGGAACTCGGCGCCGTGCCGATGCCCGAGACCGCCGCCGAGGAACGCGCCCTCGACGGCCTGTTCTGACCGACCCGGAAACACCGGGACGGGTATCACAAAAACAATGCGCGCACAGGCCGGTAAAACTGGCTTGCGCGCGCATTGTCGAATAGGATTAAAGGAGACGAAAGCAAAAAGAAAGACAAAGAATCACAAGGGGTGCGCAGTGAGCGAATTCGATCCGTCGATCGAGCTGGCCGACCAGGTCGCCGAGGGGCCGCGCAAGTACGAGACCGGCGCCGACGTCATCGACCACGTCATGGACCTGCTGCGCCCGAAGGTGCAGCGCTGGAACCTCGACCGCGGTGTCACCCTCACCGAGGAGCAGTTGGGCCTGCGCACGCTGACCACGTTCGGCGTCATGTTCCCGCGCTTCCTCGACAACCTCCGCGCCGCCTCGCCGCGCCTGGCCGCCTGGCTGGAGCAGGAGCTGGTCGACGAGTTCGAGAACGCCGAGCCGCTCGATGCCTGACCGCGACGACGTCACCGCACCCGACGTCACCGCGCCCGTGGAGTGCGTCGGGTGCGGTGACGAGGTGCCCGCCGAGCGGGCCGAGCTGGGCTATCGGCACTGCGTGAAGAAGGAGTGCCGCGACCGGCACGGACAGGGCCTGACCATCACCACCGTCGCCGTGAACAAGAGCTCGCCGGTCGTGCTGGTCGGCGACGCCGCCGACATCGCCCGGCGCGGCGCACGCGGCGAGTTCGCGCCCAAGGACTCCGGGCTGGGCCTGGACTACCGCAGCCGCACACCCGCCGGGCAACCGGCCGCGCCGCCGCCGGCACGCCGGCCGGTCACCCGGCCGGCGCCCGTCCGGCGGCCGTGGAGCGAGCAGCAGGAGAAGGTCGTGCGCCTGTACGCGCAGATGGGGTTGAGCCCCCGCGGGATCGCCGAACGGGCCCAGGCGAACACGCCCGCGCTGAGGATCACCGCGCGTCTCGCCATCCAGATCCTGTGCACGCCGCCGCCGCGTCGGCGACCCGGCGTCTGAAATCGCCGCGACAACCACACGAAATCAATCCAAAAATTCGCGCGCACAACCCGGTAAAACTGGATCGCGTGCGCGAATTCGAATAGGATTGGATTACGGAAATCAACCGGAAAAAATCGGGAATCGCTGTAGGGGAAAGGGGTGGCGGTGTTCGCGTCGTGCAGCTACACGCAGTTCCGGCCGTGGATGGGGGTGCCGGTGCGCACCAGCGTCGGCGCGCCCCGCCATACCCCCGGCTACCTGCTGGAGCACCGGATGCCGCAGTGGACGCCGCGCCGCGACACGCTGCACCTGCCCTACGACGAGTTCCGCCGCGCCTACCGGCACCAGTTGCACCGCACGCAGCGCCAGGCCCTCGACCAGGCCGACATCCTCCGCGCCGCCGCCGGCGTCGGCGACGACGTGCCGCTGGTGCTGTTGTGCTTCGAAGACCTCGCCACCGTCGGCCTCTGGTGTCACCGCACCCTGCTGGCCGAGTGGATCTCCGCCAAGACCGGGCTGGAGGTGCCGGAGTACGGCGACCACCTGATCGCCTCGCCCGTCACCCTGCCGTCCGCGCCCGCCGAGCCGCAGTTGGCGCTCGCGTTCGACTGACCCACCGCCCGGCCTCCTCCACCCGCTTCTTCCACCCCGCTCCGGACGCCGGAACGGGGTGTTCGCCGACCCTCACGGAGACGTGCAGCCCATGAACGACGCCCGCCCACCCGTTCTCCCCGAGCCCGCCCCCGAGGCGGCAGCGGCCCGCGCAGGCCGTCCCCGCCGCCCGCTGGTCGCCTGGTCGGCGGCCGTCGCGGTGCTCGCGGTCGGCGTCACCGGCGCCGCGTGGCTGGCCGCCGCCCACCCGCCCCGACCCGCGCGGATCGTGCCGGAGAGCACGTCGACCTCCGCCGTGCGCGTGGTGCCCGCGACGTCCGCCACCCCGACCCCGTCGACCGGCGTCGCGGTCGAGGGCGCGTCGCCGCGCACCCGTCCGCCCCGCTGCGCCCGACCGGTCGACGGCCGGTGAACCGGCCGCCGCCGTCCGGGCCCGCACCCGGTGGGGCCGGCTATCGTGACCCGGTGGTCCAGCCCGCCCCCGCCGGCCCGCCGTCACCGCCCCGGTCGTCGACCTGGTGTTCGCGCTGCGGCAAGCGCTCCTACCGCAGCCGCGACTCCGCCCTGCGGTTCATCGCCAGATCCCGGCACGCCCTGCTGGCCACCGGCGTGTTCGAGTCCGGCACGCTGCCCGACGGTCTGCGACCCGGGCGGGCCTACCAGTGCGAGGACGACCCGGCGGGCACCTGGCACGTCACGCGCAGGGAGCTGCTGCCGCTGGAGCTGCCGCGTCTCGACGGCGCCGACGTCGACGTGGTCGGCGCGGTCGTGCTGGCCGTGCACCGGCAGCGCGGCAGGCTGTTCCCGACCCGTGAGCGGTTCGTCGACGCGCTCGGCGTCGCCCCGGTCGTGGCCGAAGGGCTGCGGCGGGTGCTCAAGGAGGCGCGGCTGCTGGTCTTCGACCACGACACGGCCATGCTGCGCACCACGCTGGCACCGCTGAACGTGCCGGTGTCGGTGCTGCGGGCCCGCGTGCACACCTTGACCTACTCGCAGTCGGGGCACACCTCGTTGACGCTGCCGCCGCGCCCGACCGCCCGCCCCGACCTGGTGCCCGCCGTGCTGCTGGAGGCGGTGCTCGCGCACCCGCCCGGCACGCGCCTGCCCGGCGTGGGTCCCCTCTCGGACCACTTCCTGCTCCCCAAGCCGGAGATCCGGCGGATCAGGTCGGCGCTGGCCGAGCTGGGATGGCTGCGCCTCGACAGCGACCACTACTTCACCGCCCGCCCCGACCGGCCGTCCGGCTGATCGGCACGCCGCACCCGGGCGGGTGCGGCGTGCCGGCGGGCGGCGTCGGGAAGGTGGCGGCATCCTGCACGGTGGACATCGGTCGACTGGCGCATCGGGGCCGGGCCGCGGCAGCCGCACAGAGACGGAACCCGCAGCCATGAACGGCCCCGACCTCATCCCCTTCCCCGAGCACGGCGACGAACCCGCCCCGGCCCGCACGGAGGGTTCGCGCCGCCGGCGCGCGTGGATCATCGCGTGCGCGCTGGTCGCCGCCCTCGCGGTGGCCGCCGTCGCCCTGGTGCACGCCGTCGACCGGCCGGAGCCCGCACCGTCCGTGGTGCGCGGCTCGTCCGCGCCGTCGACCGCGACCGGGTCGGTGACGCTGCGGGTGCTGCCCGGCCTCCCGCCCACCCCGTCCACCGCCGACCCGGGTGTGCCGGCCGCCTCGTCCACCGGCCTGTCCGACACCGACCGGCAGGTCGCCGCGCTCGTCGACGCCGACCCGGGCCTGCGTGACGCCCTCGGCGGTGGCGACCGGGCCGCCCGCGCCGTGCGGCAGCTGTGCGGGCTGTTCGACCGCGACCCGGGCAAGGCCGCCAGCGACGTGCACGCCGCCGTGCACCGCATGGGCTGGTCCGACCATCCCGGCCGCAACGCCGCCTACGTCGAGCTGCTGGAGCAGGCCCTGCCGATCGCCTGCCCCGAGCACGGCGACGCCGTCGACGACGCCCGCCACGACCGGGTGCCGCTGGTGGTGGACGACGGGACGTGGCTGGTGCCGCAGCCGCACAGCTCGCCGTTCGAGCTGCGGGTGAGCATCGTGCCCGGCACCTACCGGCTCGCCGGGCCCGCCGTGGACTGCTACTGGGAACGCACCGCGCCCGACGGCACGATGCGCGAGCAGCGGTTCGCCCACGACGAGCCCGAGGCGTCGGTGACCGTGCTGGCCACCGACGCCGTGTTCATCAGCCGCGGGTGCGGACGGTGGGTGCGGGCCCGGTAGCGGCGGCCAGGCCCAGGGCGGCGGCGACCGTGTCCTCCAGGGTGTAGCGGACCGGCACGCCGTGCCGGCGGGCGACGTGCGCCAGGTACCGGTTCCGCTCGGGATTCGGACAATCCGGAGGGACGCCCAGCACGGCGCGGCCGGTGTCGACATCCATGCCGAACTCGGTGTTCGTCGTCAACCCCGGCAGGGTGCGCATGTCCCGGGGGATCCAGAACATGATCGCCGCCACGGAGGCGCGCGAGTCGATCTCCCAGTCCACGTGCTCCTCATACGAGGAGGCGCGCAGCCCGTCGCGGGACTCGGGGCTGACCACCACCAGCTCCCGCGGGTCCGACCAGCGCGCGGCGAGGACGTCGAACGCGGCCGGGCGCCACGACGGCGGGCCGCCGGCCTCCGGGGTGGGGCCGGCGAGGAACACCGACGGGCCGCGCAGCGGCACCGGCTCCCGGGCCATGACCAGGCGCACGCGGGCGTTCACCGGGCACCCGCCGGCTGCCAGCGCTGCTCCTGGCGGCGGGCTTCCTGCTGCGGGGTCCACAGCAGCGGCAGGCCGTCGCCCGGCTCGCGCGGCACCACGTGCCAGTGGGCGTGGAACACCGTCTGTGTGGCGTCGCTGCCCTTGGAGGTGATGATGTTCGCCGACGGCATCTCGTCCATCAGCACCGAGGCGCGGGCCATCATGGCGGCCGACACGACCAGGTCGGTGCCCGCGTCGGGCACGTGCACGCGGGGCACCACGAGCACGTGGCCGGGGTGGACTCCGCCGCTGCGCGGACGAATAGCGACAGCGTCCGACCACCGTCGGACGATATTCGCCGGAAGTGTTCCGGCGACAATGGCACAGAAAGCGCAGCCCGGCTCCGCGGAGTCGTGGGGTGGTGCGCATGGCGTCGAGGTCATGAGACGACTGTGACGGGAGCACGACAGGTTGCGCCAGGTGTTTCCTGTTTCCCACCGCCTTGTCAACAGGCATTCACTCCGCAGGTCAGGCCGTTGCCCGACTCTGCCGCACTTCTGCGGAGACGTCCCTGCCCGCACGATTGCGGACAGTCGTCGTAACTGGCCAGAAAGGTGACGAAAAGTGGACACGCCCGGCCGCCGACTAGACGGGTATCACACCGCAAAAAGGGCTCCGCACCCGGTGAAACTGGATCGCGTGAGCGAAAAAGAATAGGATAAAGTTACAGAACAAACGGTTACCGGAAATAGTGGAGGGCGACATGGGCGACATCGTCAAGCGGGTCGAGGCGATCATGAGCGAGGCCGTGGGCAGCCCGGTCACCATGAAGGACCTCAACGGCTCCGCGTGCGCCGACCTCATGCTCTACGAGCTGGCCGGCCAGATCGCCGGGCACCGGGAGACCGTGCGCACCCGCACCGCCTCGATCATCAAGGACATGCAGCGTGTCCTCGACGGCGGAGAGGCCAGCACCCTGGCCTCGTCGTCGGATAGCCGCAACCACGACGCGGCCGTGGCCGCCCTGGACGCGCTGGCGAAGCCGCTGGCGATGGCGGCGAACTTCTACCGCACCGAGCACGGACTCGACGGCAAGTAGGCGCGGAAGCCGAACGACGGACCCGAGGAGGTTCGCGGGTGAAGACGACGAAGGCCCGACCGGGGACGAACCCGGCCGGGCCTCGCGCGTCCCACCGCCTCCTCGACGGCGACCCGCCCGCGCATCACTCCCACGGCTTCGGCGTGCGGTTCACCACCCGGTCCAGCAGCAGCCGCATCGTGGGGGCCGGGTCGTCGCCGCGACCGATCTGCGCCAGCAGCACCGCCACCGACCGGCCACCCGAGCACAGCACCACCGGCGCGTCGTCGGACACGTGGGACACGTCGCCGGGGATCATCAGCAGGTTGTGGCCGCGCAGCTCCCGCGCCATGTCCACCGGAGAGGCGTCGAACACCTCGCGCACCGGCCCCGCGGTCGTGCCGACGAACCCGCCGCGCGCGGCGACCAGGCGCATCACCTCGTTCATGCGCGGCCGGGCGCCCTGCGACGTGTCCGGGAACTCCACTCGGCCAGGTGCACCGTCCAGGCGATCAGGTCGGCGCCGCCGAGCACCGAGGGCGGCGCGCTCATGCCCCGACCGCCCGGTCGCCCCACGGGGTGCGACCGTCCACCGGCGCCCCCGCGGCCGGCCCGCGCCGCGCGAGGCCGTCCAGCACCTCCTGCACGAACCCGGCCACCGCCTGCCCGCCGCCGGTGTCGACGCGGCCGGCGGCGGCCACAAGCCGGCCCACCGCGTCCGAGACGTCGAACAGCACCACCGGCGCGTCGTCGGCGGCGTCGGGCAGCGCGGCGGGCAGCACATCCAGGTCGTGCACCGCCAGCCACGCGGCCGGCGGCGCGTCGGGCAGGCGGGCGAACACCGCGCGCACCGCCCCGGCGGTGGTCGCGACCGAGCCGCCGTGCTCGCGCACCCGGTGCATCGCGTCCGCCATCGCCGCGTGCGGATTGCCGTGCAGCCCGCCGGTCAGCGTGATCCGGACGCTGCTCGCGTCCAGCCGCACCGGAAGGTCCGGGTCGCGGTGCGCCCGGGACAGGCCGCGGGCGACGGTCACCAGGTCGTGCACGGCGGTCACCGGATCGTGCCCGGCGTCGCCGCCGACCCGGCCCGCCAGGTCCAGCAGCATCGACACCAGCTGCCCACCGGAGGGCGGGACCGGCCGCGCCACGTCCGACGCCACGGGCGACGGGAACAAGAACGGGGTGGTGGTGGTCACCCGGTGAGTATGGCGCGGCACGCTGTGTGCATCCCCGCCGGTCTGCGGACACCCGACCGTGAACATGCCGAGGCCCGACCGGCGACGTTGCCGATCGGGCCTGCACACGCTGTAGAGGGTCGGGATGCGCCGAGCGGGTGTCAGGAAACGGTCGACGTGATGTCGACGGGCTCCACCTCGATCACCGTCGTCGGGATCGCGGTTCCCGCCGGGCCCGCCGCGGTGAGCGCGGCGAGGGCGGCCAGATCGTCGTAGCGGCCCGCCTTCGCATCGGCCAGGAACATCTCCCACTCGGCCGCGGTGTAGACGTGGGTGCGGGCCACGCGCTCCTCCGGGGAGAGCTTGTCGTCCTGCACCGAGACCACGAACTGCGGGCCGTCCTCGCCGTCGACCGCCACGACGGCCACCGTGAGGCACGTGGTGCCGGACGCGGTGCCCGTCGGCGGCAGGTGCGGAGCGGTCGCCGCCTGCCGGTACACGGCGTCGGGAAGACCGGGGTAAGGGTTGGTCAAGGGGTTCACGGTTCCTCCGGGGTGAGGGTCGGGAGTGGTGCGGCACAACAAGCCGGGCGGCGGGCCGACCGATCACAGGTCGGCGGCCACCCCGTGGAGGAAGGCGGCCGTCGCCGCCGGGTCCTCGGCGTTGCGCAACGCCCTGGCGAACATGTGGTTCGCCGCCGAGATGTTGTCATGATCCTCGTAGACGCCTCGGCCCACCTCGGCGTCCACCTCGACCACGTCGGGGTCGACGTCGTCGTCAAAGCCGTAGATCGCGCAGCTCGACACCGCCGGCCACGGGCCCTTCGCGTAGGGGAGGTAGCGGATGTCCATGCCCGCTTCGATGTCGACTTCCAGCCGCTTGAGCTGCCCCTTCATCACGCTACGGCCGCCGACAATCTGACGCACGGCCGTTTCGCCCATCACCACGACGAGGCCGCGGAACCCCGAACGCTTGAACAGGTGCTCGCGGCGCTCCATGCGCAGGTCGACCAGCTTCGGCACGTGCATCGGTCGGATGTTGCCGCCGGTCGCCGAGATCACCGCGTGCGCGTACTCCTCGGTCTCCAGCAGGCCCGACACGAACATCGACTCGTAGATGCGCAGGGTGTCGGCGCTGTCCTCCAGTTCCAGCACGAACCGTAGGTCGGCGCCCAGGGTGGAGCCGTAATCGTCCCACCACGCCGGCTGCTCGGTGCGCGCCAGCAAGGCCGTCAACTGCCCGGTCGTCTCGTCGCCCGCGTCCAGCCGCGCGCACAGCGTGGCCAGCTCGTCCGGATCGGGTCTCGACGAGCCGTTCTCGATCCGCGACAGGTAGCCCTGCGTGATGTGCAGGTCCTTGGGGCGGCCCGCGTTCACCGCCGTGCACGCCTGGGCCTGGCTCTTGCCGGTCTGCACCCGCAGGCGGCGGAGCCTGCGTCCGAGCTGCTTGGCGGGCAGCGTCCTGCGTGGCATGAAGGCCACCTTTCCCTCGTTCGTCGTATCGTGGCCTGTTCGCCCACCCTCGGGCCGCACGACGGGTTGGACGGTTGTCAATGTGATTCATCCCAATGGGCGACTGTCGCTGTCGGAATAATTCCGGAATGATTCCACACAGAGCAGGACGGACGCAGGACGAGGCGAACGCCCAGCTCGGCCGGTAGTCGGATCGGCGGTATCGGTGCCCCTCGCACCGCTCCCCGACCCGAGTCGCCGAACCCGGCTCCGGCTCCGGCGGTCCTCCGTACAGGTGCACTACCCGGCACCACAGGTGCAGTACCCGGCACCCATCCCCCGTACGGAGGTCCGCCCACCAACACCGGGCGGCAGGGACAGGTCGTGGCCATGCGGAACCTCCTCGACACGACAGTCTCCCGCCCTTGCCAGGCCGGCCGCGTCGCCCCGACCCCCACGGGCCGTCGACGCGGCCGGCCTTTCGTCTTCTCCGGGCCCGACCCGGCCCGGGACACCCCGCCCAGGAAGGCAGCGTCCCAGCGATGACCAGCCCAACCCTCATCCGCACCACCCCGGCCGCCACACCCGCACCTCGCAACCCGGCCGGCCACCGTCCCGACGGCCGCCGTCACGGCGACCACGAGCCCGTCGACCCCGCCGCCGGGAACACCCGCTCCCTGGCCGACGCCGACGCCGTGCAGGCCGCCCTCGATGCCGTGACCGGCGTCCACACCGAACCGGCCGTCTACTTCAGCGCCCTGGAGCACCGCCACCTCGGCGCTCTGCTCGACCGGCACCTGCCGGGCGTGGTGTTCACCCGCACGCTCCGCGCCGCCGGGCTGTGCTGCGAGGTGCTGTTCGTCGACACCGCCGCGCCCGCCGTCGTCCACGCACCCGACTGCGAGACCACCGACGGCGCCGCCTGCGCGCCCGGCTGCGTCGACCACGGCCCGGTCACCGCCGTGCGCGCCGTGCTCACCTGGGACTCCTCGATCAACCACACCGTCGTCGCCGTCGCCTCCGTCGGCGACCGTGCCCTGTGGGACCGGCTCGTGGCCTGCGGCGTCATGTGGGAGATGGCCGGCCGCCCGGTGCCCGCCCTGGACGCCGTGCCCACCATCGCCCGCGCCGTCGAAAACGCCACCGGGCAGAACGGCGGGCAGCGGTCGTGAGCACCCGCGTCCGCCACGCCCGCCACCTCGCCAGCGTGCTCACCCGCGACACCGGCACAGACGTCCAGCTCGTCTACGTGCGCACGCCGGGCGCGATCACGGCCCCGCAGGGCGGCTACGAGGTCCGGTGGCAGGGCGGCCCCACCGAGGACGACATGCGCCGCGCCGCCGAAGCCAACCAGGACGAGGCGCCGCTGATCCCCGTGCAGGCCCTGGCCTACGAGCGACGGAGGGCACGGTCGTGACCGCCGTCCTGACCCGCCCCGACCGGACCCGGCCGCCGCTGGTGTCCGACGCCGAGCTGGAACGCGCCCTGCGCGAACTGCTGCCCGACCCCGTCAAGGACGTCATCGCCCGCGGCGACGTGCGCACCATGACCTGCCGCTCGCCGTGGAGCCTGCACATCTGCGACGGCCGCAAACCCGTGGAGAACCGGCCGAAGAACATCGCGGGCGAGTGGCGCGGGAGGCTGCTCGTCCACACCGGCCTCCAGCACGACCACGCCGGTGCCGCCTGGGCGGCGCGGCTCCTCGGCGTCGACCCGCCGACACCCGCGGCCTGCTCGCCGGGGCACTGGATCGGCGCGGTCGACCTGGTCGACGCGCACCCCGCCGACGGGCAGTGCTGCGGCCCGTGGTCGCGGCCCGACGGCTGCCACCTGGTGCTGCGCAACCCCACCCGGTTCCGCCGCCCCATCCCCGGCAGCGGCTCGCTCGGCCTGCGCAGGGTCACCGACCCGGAACTGATCGCCGCCGCCCTGCACGGCCACTGACCGGCCACCACCACCGCGACGACAGCCCGGTGAAAGCCCGGTGACAGGCCGCCGGCAGATGCTCCACCCCGCGCCCCCGGCACCAGACGGTGCCGGGGGCGCGCCGCGTCCGGCACCGCCCCGCACCCCGCCCCCGGCAGGTTTCCGGCACGCCGGCGGCGGAGGAACACGAAGCGGACCCGACAGGGCGCGGGCACCCCGACCCCTCCCCCTGTGGCCGGACCGGGGCGCCCGCGCACCCCGTGATCAGTTTGCCGGCATCCGTTGCTCCTTCTGCGTCAGGTGACGCGGAGCAACCGGAGCAACATCGACAACCTGGTGTTCATGCACACCGGGCACCTGCTCCTCACCCTCGCCACCACGGTCCTGCACCTCGGGCTGCGGCACCGCGAGCAGGCCGCCGCCTGGAGCCGCCGGCACCTCACCGGCCTGATGTGGGATGCGGCGGCGGCCCACCTCGGCCCGCTCGCGTGGGCGGCCCGCGCCGCCCTGCAGGTGCACCTCGCGCGCCGCGCCGCCCGCCGCGCCGACCTTGACGCCGCCGACGGCCTGGGCCAGCTCGTCGACGCGGTCGGCTTGCCCGCCGAGCTGGTGGACGTCGCCGCCCACGCCGTCGACGCGCTGCGGCTGCTCGCCCGCCGCGCCCGCCGCCGCGCCGCCGCCCGGCCCGCGCCGGCGTGCTGAACGCTTCACCCCGCCCACCGTGGCCGGTCGCCGGGACGGGTTTCCCCGGCCGGACACGGCGGAGGCCGCCCGGACCACGTCCGGGCGGCCTCGCCTCGTCATCAGCCCCGCCCGAGCGGGCCGTCGGCTCAGACCGGCGGCACGAGCAGCACCGCGGTCGCGTCGTCGCGGTAGCCCTTCTTGTCCTTGGACGTGCTGCCCACCAGCGCCGTGACGAACGCCTGATGGTCGTCGCCGTGCTTGCGGAACAGCTTGGCCAGCTTCGCCGGCGACACCTCGTCCAGGCCGTCGGACAGCAGCAGCAGCGGCTCTCCGGCAGGGACGGACGCGACCGCCACGTTCGTCGCGGTCGCCGTCGACAGCGTCACCCGCACCCAGTTGTCGTGCTTGACCGCGCGGCCGGAGTCGCCGTTCTGCCGCAGGTAGGCGCCCATCGTGTGCGGCGACGTGCGCAGCACCCACTTCTTCCCGTCCCAGCTGTGGATGTGCGAATCGCCCACCCAGCCGATCTCGGTGTCCTCGCCCGGCGTGGCCACCGCCAGCACCATCACCCCGTCGGGGTGGTAGTCCTCCACGCCCGGGTCCTCGATCACCGCGGCTGCCGCCAGCACCCCGGCCAGCGGGCCGCGGGTCGCGCCGATCCGGCAGCCGTTGTCGGCCATCAACTTCATCACCGGCGGGCCCGAACGGTCGTTGCCGATGCCGTCGACCACCGAGGCGGTCACCACCCCGGTCGACGCGCGAAAGGTGGACGAGGCGTCCATGTTGTAGCGGCGCACACCACGCCGCGTCGCCGCCACCAGCACACCGGCCGCCTGCGGGACGAAGGTCAGGGTTTGTTCCATGAGGGTCATGGCGGCGAGTATCCCGACCCGACCGGGACAACCGACCCACACTTCACCCACACTTTTGACGAACGCGGTTCGTCAAGGCCCCTGCCTGCGTGCGGTATCCGCCGGTGCGGGTCGGGCGGTCAGCGGGTCGACACGTCGAGGAAGTCGGCGACCATGATGTCGAGCAGCTGCCACGGCTTGCCCGCCTCGACCCGACCCGAGTCGACCGCAGTCTTCAACGCCCGGGTCAGCGCCACCGCGGTCCCGGACGGCACGGTGCGCGTACCGAGCACCACCTCCAGGCCCACGTGCCCCTTGTGGCGGGGTTCGGCGCCGTCCGGGTCCAGGTAGCCCTCTTGCAGGTCGGTGATGTGCTTCTCCGCCAACCCCACCAGCACGCCGAGGGCGGTGGCGACGTTGCCTACGTTGTGCGCCGAGTGCGCCGAGGCCAACGCGTCCAGCACCAGGTTGTAGTCCTTGTAGGCGGCCAGCCAGGTCTCGTCGGCCGCCCGGCCGAGCATGTCCAGCGCGTCGCGGGCCGCGTCCGCCTCGTCGGGCAGGAACACCAGCTGCACCGTCTGGAAGTCCAGGTTCGCCTCGCTCAACCCGCCGACCTCGACCTTGTCCAGCAGCTCCAGCGTCTTGTCGTCCAGGCCCGCGTAGCCGCGCCAGTCGACGTCGTCGATCGCCTCGTAGCGCTGCTTGAGGATCGCCAGGTCCGGTTCGCCGGTCAGCGAGTTGTGCGACAGCTCGATCGCGATCTGTCGAGCCTTGGGCAGCGGCTGGGTGATCAGCAGGAACCAGGCTTCCTCGATCCCCGCGTCCAGCGCGGCCTGCACCCGGTGGTTGCCGGAGAACACCAGCTCGTGGTTCTCCGGGTACAGCTCGGGTTCGCCGCCGTAGATCAGCGGGGTGGAGGTGAGCACCCCGTCCTCGCGCAGGTTCGACACCAACTGGTCGTAGGTCGCCTTGTCCATGACCTGCGCGTTGAGCTCCAGCAGCGTCAGGTCCGCCAGCTTTCGCCGGACGACGACGGGTTCCTCCAGGCGCACCGCTCTGCCCTCCGCACACGCGCGTGATGTGCACCCGGCCACGAGGACGCCAGTCGATGCCCTGCCGGGCGGGCCGCGTCGACCTGCGGTTCCGGCGGCCGGCCCGCCGCGGATGCTAGCCGCCGCCCCAGCCCGCCGCCCGCCGGAAACGACCCGGTCGACGCGGTGGTCAGAGCACAGCCGCGTGGTGCGCCGTTCCCTGTCCGTCGACGGCCGCGCCGCACGTCGGACACCGCCGGTCCTCCGGCAGGTGCCACGCGATCGGCGTGCCGCAGCGGGCCGGGCACGACGGGCACGCCCGCCGTCGGGCCGGCCGCACCCGGTCGGGCCGTTGCGCGGCGGGGCGGACGTCGACTGCTGTCACCGCGGCTCCCCGGAGTCAGACGAACTCGACCTGGTCGCGCACCACGGCCCAGGCGATCGAGTCCTGGTGGAACTCGGCGCGCAACGCGGTCAGGGTACGGCGCAGCGCCGCTTGGCCGTCGAGGTCGATCTCGAACGCCACGCACGCGTTCTGCCAGGGCGCGGTGGGCGCCGAGAACCACTCGCCGTGCACGCGCACCGCGTGGCGGCGCACGGTCTGCACGAACTGCTCGGCGTAGCGGCTCCACTGGGCCTGGGTGAGCCGGTCGTCGCTGTTGCCGATCGACACGTACACCGTGGGCAGCGCCGGCGAAGCCGCGGTGTCCGGAGCCGCGGTGTCGGGGGCGGTCATGCCGAGCGTCCTTCGCCGCTGTCCGCGTCCTGGCCGCGCCGCCGTCGGCGGCGTTCCGCCGCGAGGAGCGCCAACGCGAAGTCCCGCAGCCGCTCGCCCGCCGTGTCCCCGGCCGGGAACCCGTCGGGCGGCACGGTGGCGACGATGCGGCCTTCCGGGTGCAGCTCCACCCGCCAGCCCTCGCCCGACCAGCACACCAGGTCCGGTTGTCCGCTTGTCCCGTCGTCGGGCAGGGGCGGTGTTCCGGGTCCGAGGTGCGCGACCTCGTCGAGCACGGCGGTGGCCGCGGCCCGCAGGTCGTGGTTGGCGCGGTCGACCGTGTCGACGAGCCGCCGCCACGCCAGGTCGAACCCGGGGTGGCCGGTCGCGTCCGCCGGCGCGTCGTCTCCCGCCGTCGAGGCCTGCGCCGCCGGTGCGGCGCCGGTGTCGCCGCTGTTGTCCGTGCTGGTCAAATCGGTACTCCCGCCTGCTGGTCGTGGAAAGTGTCGCCGGTCCACAGCGCGAGTTCCATCGCCAGGACCAGGTCGTCGTGGCCGCTGCCCGCGGCCTCGTGCTTCTGCCCGCCCCCGGCGGTGGGTTTGCGCACGAACCGGCGGGCCTGCTCGGTGAACGCCTCGCCGCCCGGTGTGTCGGGCACCAGCAGGCCCTGCTGCTCCAGCGCCACCTGGAGCACTTCGGTCAACCGGTGCTTGCCCACCGTGTACTCGTCGGGCGCGTGGTGGGTGAGGGTACGGCCGCCGCCGATCGTCAGGGCGATCACCTGGAGGTCGGGCGACCGGGTGCGGGCCAGCTCGACGACCGGCCCGCCCAGGCCGGTGGCGTCGATGGTGAGGACCACCGGGTAGCCGGCGATGCGGAACTCCAGCGCCAGGTCCACCGCGAGCGCGGCCAGCTCCTGGAACGGGGTGCGCAGCGCGATGTTGCCGACCTCCAGCACGTCCCACACCGGGCGGTGCGAGCCGTCGCGCAACCGGTCGGTGGCCTGGAGCACCGCCAACGCGGCCGGGTCGTGGTCGTGGCCGACGTCCATGCCGATCGAGATCACCGGCGCTCGATCCGTCCGCAGCCGGTGCAGCGCAGCGCCTGCCACAACCCCAGGTCCAGCGGCCGGTGCCGCCACCCGTCGTGCCGGCACCACCGGCCGGTCCTCGCGCGGTGCAGCAGCGCGCACAGCAGGTTGATCACGCCTCCACCTCCACGGCCGCCGGCGTCGCCTTCGTCTTGCCCGCGCCCCGGCGACCCTTCTTCGGGGCGGGCGCGTCCACGGCGGCCTGCTCCGGCACCACGTTCTCCGCGACCACTTCCTCCGGGGCGGCCGTCGCCTTGCCGTGGCGCTTGCGCCACAGCTCCAGCGCCTCGGCCAGCGTCCACTGACCGAGCGGGCCGCCGTACTGGAGCTGATACCGGTGCACACCGTCGTCGCAGTTCTTGCGTGAATGCCGCTTCACGCCGGGAATGCCGCGTTCGTACTTCGCGGAAATCGGATTGTCCGTGAACGCCGTCGTCGCCCAGCCGACGACCCGCTTGGACAGGGCCCGCTGCACCAAAGCCTGCGATTCGGCGCTGATCGCCGCCATGACGACCAGTTTCGACAGGCGCTTGTATCGGGTGGGGCCGACCGCGAAATCCGACATCAGATAGGCGTCCAGACCGTATTTCGGGGGCAGCCAGCCGAACGCGCCGATGATCCTGCCGCCCGAGGCGACCGCGCACGCGAACAGCGGGGCGCCCGGGGCGATGCCCCGCGCCAGGTAGGCGGAGCGCAGGCCGTTGAACTGCGGCCCGGTCAGCGGGTGCAGGGTGAGGTCGTCGCCCAGCTCGTCGGCCGGGCCGAGACGCCTCATCAGCACCGGCTCCGACTTCAGGCGCGGCCCGACGAAGCGGGCGATGCCCGGCCGGGCGAACACCCAGATCGGCATGGACCGGGGGCTGGTCTTGACGTAGCCGACCTTGTACGGCTCCAGCTGCGGCAGCTCGTAGTGCAGCCCGAGCAGCCAGTTCGGGCGGTCGACCACCAGGTCGATGATCTCCTGTTTGCCGTCGTCGTCGAGCGTGTCGTACGTCGGCTCATTCCAGTCGAAATGCTGCTCGATCCCCGCGAACATAACCTCATAACCGCGCGACCAAAATGGTGGGAAACTGAGAACGGGAGCCTCTTCGGGTACCTGGCGCAGATAGTCGCGCACGTCGCCGCAGTAGAAGTCGGCCAGTTTCAGCGGGTGCGCTTTCAGTTTCTCCACGGTTTCGGCGTGCATCCGGGGGAACTGTTTGTGGTAGGCGTCGACCATGCGCCGGTGGTAGCGGCCGGTCTTGCCGACGAACTGGAACCAGCGGGTGCCGAGCATGAGGGTGGCCAGGGTCCCGGCGCCGTGGTCGAGGTAGTCCTCGTCGTGCAGCCAGCCCAGCAGCTCCAGCGACTCCTCCTTGACCACGAACTCCACCGGCTCCCCGGAGAAGAACCAGCCCAGCGCCGAGCTGTAGGGGTTGACGTCGTTGGAGTGCAGCCGGTGGCCCATCTCCAGGCCGTGCAGGGTGCGTTCGATCGTGAGGTTGCCCGAGCAGCCCACGTACACGTCGCCCGCGGGCCACAGCCGCGCGTGTTGGGCGACGATGGACCGCATCTCGGGCGGAATGGTCCCCTGGAACACCGTGTCGAGCCTCCCGGAGCTGCGACACGTCCGGCCACGATGCGCCAGGCGACGTAGAGGTGTGGAGCGTCGGACCGGAATCGAACCAGGCGTCTTCCCGCCGGGAGCGGGACGTGCTGCCACTGCACCACCAACGCACGACGCAGCGCAGCGTATCCGACACAGAGCGTGCGGGCCGTTTATGCTCGCCGTGATCAGCCGGGCCTGGCGCATCGTGGCCGCCGGAAGCGCGCACGTGGCTTCCGGGAGGGCCGGGTGGCAGCTGCTTTCCGGTTCGTGGCCGGTCGTGACGCGTGGGAGCGGCAGACCGGTGAACGCGGCGAGGAACACGACTGGTTCCTGCACTGGCTCAACGACGGGCACCGGCGCACGTTCGTGCGCACCGCCGAGCGCTTCGAGGTGTCCCGCGACCGGGTGACGGGGGCGGCGAAGCGCAACTGCTGGTCGGAGCGGCTGGCCGGGTTCAAGGCGCACCAGTCGGCGCAGATCCGCGAGCGGTTCGACGATCTCACCGAGCAGGGCCTGGTGCCGTTCGCGCAGAGCATGGCGCGGCTCGCCGCGCACGCCGCCTCGGTCGACCTGGCCAAGGTGCCCGCGGACCGGGCGCTGCTGGCGGCGGCGACCGCGCTGCGGGTCATCAAGGAACCCGACGTGCGCGACCTGATCCGCCTGGCCGACGCCAACGCCGCCGCCGCCCGCGAGTTCGACGTCGCCGGCCTGATCCTCGACCAGCTCGCCGAGCACTTCCCCGAGGCCCACGACGCGGTGCTGGACGCGCTGGACCGGATCGCCACCCAGCAGGCCGCCGGCACCGACCAGGCGGGCTGAGCCGTGGCGACCGTCGTGCAGATGAGCGACTGGCTGGTGCGCCGGGACGCCTCGCGGATCATGCGGCGCGCGGGGATGCCGCCGGACCGGTGGCAGTCGACGCTGCTGCGCCGCCGGCCGCACCGGGCGCTGGTCAACACCACCCGCCAGTCCGGCAAGTCCACCTCGTGCGCGGCGATGGGGCTGCACCGGGCGCACACCGAGCCGCACAGCACGATCGTCGCGGTCTCCCCGACGCAGCGGCAGTCCGCGCTGCTGGTGGCGAAGGTCAGGTTGTTCGCGCAGGCGTTGGGCATCGAGCTGGTGCGGGACAACGCGCTGTCGCTGCGCCTGGCCAACGGGTCCGAGGTGTACGCGCTGCCCGGCCACCCGGACACGGTGCGCGGCTACAGCCCGAACCTGCTGCTCATCGACGAGGCCGCCTACACCTCCGACGCCCTCTACACCGCGTGCCTGCCGATGCTCGCCGCCACCAACGGCGACCTGGTCGCCATCAGCACCCCGAACGGGCAACAAGGGTGGTTCTGGCAGGAATGGTCCGGGCGCGGCGCCCGGGGCTGGCACAAGGTCGAGGTGCCGTACACGGAGATCAGCCGCATCACGCCCGAGTTCATCGTCGGCCAGAAGGCCAGCATGAGCCGCGAGCGATTCGCCGCCGAGTACGAGTGCCAGTTCAACAGCTCGACGTTCGGGCTGTTCAACGCCGGTGACCTGGCGGCGGCGATGCAGCGCCGCCCGGTCGAGGCCGAGGGCGGACTGCCCGACGCGCGGGAGATCATCGCCCGCAACCGGGCGCGCTTCACCGGCCAGGAGCAGGGGGCGACCGCGTGACCCGGCCCCCGGACCGGGAGGTCCGCGCCGACGCGCCCGCCGCACCGTCGGCGCGCGTCCTGGCGCTCGACATCGGCGTCTACGGCCACCGCGGCTCCATCTCGTCGATGTTCTGGTACCAGGCGGGTGGCCGGCTGCACACCCACGTCGCCGAGCTGCTGCCCGCCGACGCCACCGTGCTCGACCAGCTCGACGTCCTCGAAGCCCTCGCCGAGTCCTACCCCGAGTACTGGCAGGTGTCCCCGGTGGTGGTGATCGGGGTGACCGTGTTGTCCCCGGTCGGCCGCCGCGAGGTCCGCCACCACCTCGACGCCTGGTACAACCCGCCGTGGCGCCGCCGGCTGGTGTCGGTCGGCGACTACGCCGGCGAGCACACCGGCATCCGCGGCCTGATGTCGCGCAAGAAGCTGCGCGACCTGCTCGCCCACCGGCTCACCGAGCACACCATCACGTTGACGCGCGCCCAGCACGACGCGGTCGCCCTCTACACCGGCCGCCGCGAGAAGCCCGGCCGGGACGACGACGACGAGTGGCGCACCGACGAAGCCGACGCCTACGCCCTGCCGGTCGCCCTCTCGTGCTACGCGGCCGGGGCGCTCCTGCCGCCGCCGCTGCCCGGCCCGCAGGAGCAGCACCGGCAGCTCGACCGGGCCGCCCGCGCCTGGCAACTCCAGCTCGGCGTGTCCGAGACCGAAGCGCTCGACCACGCCCGCCGGCGCGGCCACCCCCACCAGGTGGCCGCCGCCGCCACCAGCCCCACCCCGGACACGCCGGTGATCCGCCGCCCCGAGCCCGGCACCCCGATCCGTGGCCAGCGCGGCTTCCGCACACCGGCCACCGACCCCGACGGGAGCACGCGATGGGGTTGACCGCCCTCGCCGAACGCGTCCTGACGCAGCTGCTGCCGCCCAGGACACCGTTCGAGCCGCTGGACCCGGCCGCCTACCAGGAGTGGGACCCGCCGCCGCTCGCCGACGCCGCCGTGGTGCCCGCCGCCGACCAGCACGCGCCGCTCGCCCTGACCGCCGCGACCCGCCCGGCCCGGCCGCCGCTGCTGCCGCTGTCCCAGCAGGCCCCGTTGCAGACCGAGTGGTCGACGCGGGCGTGGGCCTACTACCGCTCCAGCGGCGAAGCCCGCCAGTCCGTCGACTGGGTCGCCGGTGGCATCAGCCGCTTCCACCTCTACATCGGAGAGGCCACCACCGACGGGTCCGGCGACCCCGAACCGCTCGCCGACCCCGGTGTCGCCGGCGAGGTCCTGGCCGAGCTGTTCGACGGACCGCTCGGCCAGCAGGAGATCCTGCGCAAGCTCGCCATCGGCCTGCTCGTGCCCGGCGAGGTGTGGCTGGTCGGCTACCCCAAACCGGCCGACGCGTTCGACGACCCCGAGGCGGACGGGCCGCGGTCGCTGCTCGACGACCGGCTGCCCGACCGGCAGCGCTACGCCGACTGGGACCGGCTCACCGACCCCGGCGCGCTCCCCGACGGCGGCGATCCGCGCGGCGTGTTCGACATCGACGAGGGCACCCGCACCGGCGACACCGCCTGGACCGCGGTGTCGCGCAAGGAATGGCAGGAGATGGAGTCCGGGCGGCTGCGCGTCAAGCTGCCCGAAGACCCGCGGCGCTCCGCGGACCACTGGGTCGACTTCGGGCCCGACGAGGTCGTGCTCATCCCCGTCTACCACCCCGACCCGGAGGACTGCTCGCGCGCCACCAGCGCGTTCGAGGCCGCGCTGAGCATCTTCGAGGAGTTGGACGGCCTCAACCGCAGGGTCGGCGCGGACATCAACAGCCGCCTGGCGGGCGCCGGTGTCGCCGTCGTGTCCGAGAACGCCACGATGCCCAACCCCGGGCCCGCGCAGGGCGGCGGCGCCAACCCGCTCAACGCGCACCCGTTCTTCACCGCCCTGATGACCGCGATCAGCACGGCCATCGCCAACCCGGACGCCGCCTCCGCGGTCGCCCCGATCACGCTGATGGTGCCCGACGAGGCGTTCCAGGGCGCCGGGCCGATCAAGCACATCACCTTCTCCACGCCGTTCGACGCGCAGGTGCCGGTGCTGCGCGCGGACGCCCGCAAACGCGTCGCCGTCGTCATGGACATCCCGGCCGCGATCGTCAACGGCATCGAAGACCTCAACCACTGGTCCAGCTGGTCGATCTCCGACGACGCCGTGCGCTCCCACCTCGGCCCGCTCGCGTCGCTGATCTGCTCCGCGCTCACCCGCCGCATCCTGTGGCCCGCGCTGCGCGCCGCAGGCGAGACCGACTGGAGGTCCAAGGTCATCTGGTGGGACCCGAGCGAACTCGTGCTGCGCCCCGACCGCTCCACCGAGGCTCTGGCCGCGCACGGCGCGCGGGTGATCTCCGACAAGACGCTGCGCCGCGTCCTCACCTTCGACGAGGAGGACGCCCCCAGCGAGGAGGAGCTGGCCCGCCGCGCCGCGCAGGACGCCGCCGCGAAGGGCGGCCAGGCCGCCCGCGCCGGCG
This sequence comes from Saccharothrix sp. HUAS TT1, assembly GCF_040744945.1. Classification (NCBI taxonomy): domain Bacteria; kingdom Bacillati; phylum Actinomycetota; class Actinomycetes; order Pseudonocardiales; family Pseudonocardiaceae; genus Saccharothrix; species Saccharothrix camelliae. The sequence goes on from NZ_CP160454.1 coordinate 154,379, forward strand.
GTGTGGAGCCGGAGGGCGGCCAGCGCACCCCGGGCGACCGGCCCGAAGCCCCGTCCCGGGAGGAGTCCGACCGGCGCCTGGCCCGCCAGGACGCCGCCGGCCCGCCCCGACAACCCGCCGCCCGCGTGCCCGGCTGACCGCTCGCGTCCACCTCACTCCGTGCTGGTCACCGGCTCCCGGCCGGTTTCACCGGCTCGCGTGAAACGGAACCAAACGAGTCGTTGAATGCCCCTCAACCGAAGGAACCCCGCGTGAAACCGGCTCGACGACGGCTCTACGCCCTGTCCGACACCGTGAAGAAGCTGACCTTCCCGGCCAGCCCGTCACCGGCGGTGGCCGAGCTGGTGTCGTCGTGGCTGGGCGAGCGCTACGCACGCGCGGCGGCCACCGGCGACACCTACGCCTCGTGCCTGGCCGCCTATCTGCGGTGGTGTGCGGTGCAGGAGGTGGATCCGCTGCTGGTGACCCGGCAGCAGGCCAGCCGGTTCGTGCTGTGGTTGGCCGACGAGCCGTCGGCGCACACCGGCCGGTTGCGGTCGGTGTCGGCGCGGAACACGGTGCTGACCGCGTGCGCCCGGTTTCTCGAGTACGCGGTGGAGGCGGAGGCCCGGCCGGACGCGGGCCGGAATCCGTTCCTGGCGGTGTCGCGGCCGTCGGTGCAGCGCTACGCCCGGCAGCGGGCGAGGTTGACGGTGTCGGACGTGACCCGGTTGGTGTCGGCGGCGCGGGAGGACCACGTGCTCGGCGGCACGCTGGGCAAGGTGCTGATCGGGTCGCTGGCGTTGGTGGGGGTGCGGCCGACGGACCTGTGCCGGTTGGAGATGGAGCACGCCGGCGACGACGGGCAGGGCGGGTACCGGCTGGACCTGACGGTGAAGCGGGGCAAGCAGCTGACGCGGTGGATGCCCGGCCAGGTGGCGGCCGACCTGTACGCGTACCTGCATCGGGAGCGGGTGGAGCCGGACGAGGAGTGGCAGGAGCACGATCCGCTGGGCCCGGCGCCGCTGCTGGTGCACCCGAGGTTGCGGCGCAGGGTGAACCGGGACGACGTGCTGCACCTGGTGAAGCGGTCGGCGTCGGCGGCGGACCTGCCGATCGGCACGGCGTTGACGGCGCGGGACTTCCGGCCGTTCTTCATCACCTCGGCGCGGGCGGCGGGGGCGGACCTGGAGGATCGGCAGCGGGCGGCCGGGCACGCCGACCCTCGCACGACCGGGATCTACGACCAGACGGCGTGGACGCGGGAACACGACCCGGCGCTGCGGGTGGCCGCCATGTTCGAGGACTACCCGTCGGAGGAGCTGAGCAAGCCGTTGGCGTGGGCGAGGCCGCGGGGTCCGCGTCGGGAAGCGAAGTACGAGTGCGACTGCACGCCGCAGTGGAAGCACCTGCGGGTGTGGCTGGGCGGGCTGCACCGCGAGCTGGACGAGTACGGGCGGGCGGTGCCCACCGACCTGCCCGAGCCGGGTGTGGCCGCGCTGGACGCGCCGTCCTGTCCGGTGTGCCACGCCATCTACCTGGGCCCGTACCGGGTGGAGGCGATCCCGGGCGACCCGGACGGGCAGTTGTTGGCGTTGTGCCGGCGCGAGCTCACCGACCGGGCCGCCTACCCGTCCGCGTCCGCCCGCCGCGACGAGCGGAGGCGTCGTGACGGCACCGGCTGAACCACCCGGCCGTGCCGGAGGATCGTCGGCGGGGCCGGGTGATGCCCGTCGTCTGTCCGGCTCTTCCCGCGCCCGTGCCGACGAATCGACGGCGCGCTTGGAATGGGTGTGGCCGGGGAGGTCGCACGGGCCGCGTGCGCGTGATCGGGTCGACGTCCTCGACCATGACCTGTGCCGCATCGGCAGCCGCGGGGCTGCGGCGACGAGCGGACGGCGTGGTCTGCACGGCTCCGTGAACGCGAGAAGCGCCCGAACCGCTGGCAGGCGGCGCGGACGCTTCTCAACGTCATACGGTTCATCGCACGGATCGTCCTGTGGTTGCTCATCACCCAGGCGATCACCACAGGCTGATCATCCTCGGCTCCAGTGTGCCGCACCATCCCCGGGCCGGTCAACCGGCACCCGTCGGCGACCGGCCCCCTCGTCGGCGGCCCGCTTGTCGGGGCGCGCCGTCTCCGACCCGGCGGCCGTGCGCCTCCGCACCGATCGCGAACACGATCAGCCACGCCGCCATGACGGCAATCACATTCCACGGTTCCGGCATTCCGCCGCCGCGCCCCATTGTGGAATAGGATCAGGGAAAGCACGAAAAAGAAAAGGAAATGAGGCGGTAAGCGTGGCGTCGGTGTTGCTGAAGGTGACGGAATGGAATGGCGACGAGGCGGGCGGGTCGCACCACTTCGGCCCGTTCGACCGCGCGGAGCAGGCGCTGACGTGGTTCGCGGAGCACGGGCCGCGGATGCTGCCGCGATGGAACGAGGGCCGCCTGCCCGACCAGGACCCCGCCTACACCGCCGAGGTCGTGCACGAGCCGCGGCCGTTGCCGCCCGTGCCGGTGGAGCTGTTCCGCCACTTCACGCCCTACCAGCCGGGCAGGCGGGTGGAACTGGTGTCGATGGCTGACGAGCACACGCGTCTCCGGCCGGGCACGCGCGGCACCATCGCGTTCGTCGACGACCTGCGCACCGTGCACATCGCCTGGGACAACGGCTCGCGGCTGGCGGCGATCGTGCACGACGGCACCGACGTGATCACCCTCCTGGAGAAGTGAGGCGCGGTGGTCGGAATCCACCCGACGGAAAGGAGGTCCCCAGGTATGCGCGCGACTCGTCTCGTGAGCGGTACCACATTATTAATATGCGCGTGCGGCCGGTGAAACTGGCTTCCGTGAGTGCCGTCGAATAGGATTTTCTTACAAGATCAAGAAGATGAAGACGGCGCTCACGGAAAGCGGAAACGACATGGACCTGGCGGAGTTCGCGCACCTCGACGGCTTCTCCCTCCTGCTCGGCGCGGAGGACCTGGCCCACCTGATCGCCCGGCACCAGCACCAGGAGTGCAGCGCCATGTTCGACGGCGACGAGCTGGAGCGCATGGAGGCCGAGGCACAGGACCAGCTCGACCGCATCGACGGCGGAGTCCTCGACTTCGCGCAGGCCGTGGTCGACGCGCAGGGCGAGGAGACGGCCCGACGGCTCGGCTTCGCCTGACCCGGCCCCGGCGCACACCGCGCCGGGGCCGCCCACACGCACCCGAAGGAGCCCCATGAGCGAGCCCGCCGGCACGGCCGACCCGGACACCGCGGTCGACGCCTCCGACCGGCCGGTCACCGAGCTGACCGACGACACCGTGCTCACGGTGGCGCAGTTCCGCCGGCTGTACTTCCTGCCCGTCTACGACCGCGACCTGCGTCCCAAGGAGATCGCCGTCGAGGCCCTGTTCGGGCCGTTCCCCACCGAGCAGGCGGCGCTGGACTACCTGCGCGACACGGTGGGCACGCACCACCCGAACTGGGGGCCGCCGGTCGGCTTCGACGTGATACCGGTCAGCGCGCCCACCGACGAGGCGGCGCTGGCCGCGTGGCCGCGCGACGAGAACGACCCGCACCCCGACCCGGACTTCCCGTTCACGCACGTCCCACCCGGCTGAGCCGGCGGCACGCACCGCAGGCTCGGAAGCCCTGCCCCGGCTTCCGAGCCCGCGTCGCGCGGTGCCGCCCGCGCCCGGCCGGCACCGGGTCAGGCGGACGGCGCCGCCGGGACGGCCGGCGGGGCGGTCCGGTCGCCGCCCACCGGCCGGTGCCCGACGTGGATCACCACCCGCGCCAGGCCGTCGCGGGTCTCGCCGAAGCCGATGCCGTCGACCGCGTGCCCGTCGCGTCCCTCGACGTCGTCGAGCCAGTCCGCCGCGCGGCGCAGCGCGTCGGCCGCGGTGAACCCGGTGACCGTGACCGTGCGCGCCGCGAACGGCGCCGAGGAGGTCACCGACAGGCCGCACGCCACGTCCGACAGGTGGCGCTCCGGCCAGTCCAGGGCGGTGGACAGCCTCTCCAGCGACGGCTCCCACGCCTGCGGCTCCCGGTAGGGGCCGGTGACGAACAGGAACGCGTCGACCGCCCCCGCGTCCAGATCCGACTTCTTCACCAGCGTCGCCCGGTTGATGCCCAGTTCCCGCATCCGCGCGTCCATCGCCGCCGACACCGCGTGCCACTGTCCGATCATGACGCGCAGGGTACGGCGGGCGGGCCGGCCTCGCCGGGGACAGAATGCGCGCCATGACCCACCTGACCACGCCCGGCGCCCCGGCGCTCGACGTCCCGGCGATCACGCCCGCCACCGACCCGGCGCAAGCTCTGGGCACGGTGGTCGACCTGGTGCGCGACCACGGGGAGCTGTTCGCCGGCCGCTACCACGACGGGGACACCGGCCGGGTGGGGCTGGCCCTGCCGAAGGTGGTGCTCGACATGGTCGACGCCGTCCGGGACCAGCGCCCCGACCTGCCCGAGGTCGTGGAGCTGGTGGCGCTGCTCGACGAGCACCGCGAGAACGACGCCGTGGAGATGGCGTTGGACGTGCTGCTGCCCGCGCTGCAACGCGTCCTGGCCGCCCTGCACGCCGAAGCCGCCCCCGCCGAACCCGCCGGGCCGGTCGACGTCGCCGACGACGCCGGCCGGGACGAGGCGGTGGTCGAAGCCGCCGCGCGCCTGCTGCTCGACTACGTCGCCGGCGACGGCGCGCACGTCACCGACCCGGGCGCGCGGTGCCGTGCGATGGCGCTGCTGCTGGCCGACGCGGGCCTGCTGGCCGACCCCGACCCCGCGTCCCACAGCGAAACGGTGACGGTGCGGCGCCGGGACGGCCGGCTCACCACCGTGCCCCGCGGCCCGGCCCGCCCGTACCGGCCCGTCCCCAGGACCGCCGAACAGGGCACCCCCGGCCCGCGGCTGCGCGTGGCGCCCGAGCCGCAGTCCTGACCGGCCCGACCATCCGGGCGTCAACCGGCCGTCCCGCGCGTACGCACCCCGCCCGGGTGCGCTTCCGTGCGCACTTCGGGCAGGCGGCGCAGCGCGAACAGCGCGTCGGCCGCGACCGCCTCCGGGACGACCACCGCGGCGGCGCGCGGCCGGGGCTCGAACAGGTAGCCGGTGCCGCGTGCCAGGGCGCGGGCCGCCTCCGCCGGTGACGCGTCCCGCGACTCGAGGTCGCGGCGCAGCTCCTCCACGCTGAGCACGTCCAGCGCGCGCAGCACCGGCACCGTCAGCGGTGACCGCGTCCACCGCTCCAGCACCGCCAGGTCCAGGCCGCTGTGCAGCCAGGTGCGGCTGCCCGACCGGTAGACGTGCCCGACGCCGTCGACGTCCTCGTGGCGCAGCCACACCGGTGTCCACCGCGGCGTCGGCAACCCCGGCGCCGGCGACCCCGCCTCGGCGGCGGGCCGGTAGACCAGGGGCCGCTGCGCGTAGGCGGGCAGCCGGCGGCTGTGCACGCGCCGCAGCGTTCCCGGCGCGTCCGGGGGCGGGCTGATGCGGTCGCCGTCGAGCGGGCCGCCCAGCACCTTCACCGCGTCGTCGCCTACCGGCCTGCCCGCGTCGGGGTGGCGCAGCCGCTCCAGCTCCACCCGGAACCGGTTCGGCCCGGTCCGGTCGTGTTCGCTGCGGGCGATCAGGCGCAGCTCGTCCTCCAGGTAGGACAGCAGCGCCGACACCGTGCTCACCCGGCCCTGGGTGCGGGCGGCCAGGGCCTTGAGCGGCACCGGGCCGATCTCGCCGGTGTCGTCGGCGAGGCCGGCCAGCACGGTGAGCAGGAACCGGGCCTGCGGGGAGCGCAGCGGCGGCAGGCGTGCGACGAGGTCCAGCGCGAGCGACGACATGCCGCCCACGGTAGTGCGCGCCCGGGATTCCGCAGCCCGAAAACACCATTGACGGGTATCACACAAACAATTCACGCCAGCGCCATTCGACAATGGATTTGCGCGCAATTCCATTATATGATTAAGGGGCAGAAAAAGAAAAGCAGACAACGGCCGGGAGAAAAGGTCACAGCCATGCGCGCATCAACGCTCACCGCTCGTCTCGCCCTCACCGCCGGCCGTGCACCGATCGCGTTGACCACCGGCCGCAAGGTGTGCCTGCTGTGCGGGTCGCGGCTGCGCTCGATGGCGTCCATCAGGGCCGGTTACAGCCGCCGCTGCCTGGCCAGGGTACGTGCCGCCCGCCAGGCGGAACTGCTCGCGCACTTCACCGAAGCCCAGATCGAGGCCGCGCGCGAACTGATCGCCGACGGCGGCATCGTCCAATCGCACAAAAATGTGTGGACGGTCGTCTCGTCCAAGGGCGACCGGCGTTATCTGACCGCGCCGAACGCGTGCAACTGCCCCGCCGGTCTGCATTCCCGCCCCTGCTACCACCGGGCCGCCGTCGCGCTGTTGGCCGACGTCTCCCCGGCCGCCGCGTAGAACCACCGCACCCGATCAGGAAGGGCCCCGCCGTGCCCGAGTCACCACCACCGCCGGCACCGTCCCACCCGTCCACCGTGTCGTCGGCCGTGTTCGTCCCCGGCCTGCCGCACGTCCCCGACGTGCAGGTCGCCGGGGACGGCATCGCCTACGACGGGTTCGCGCTGCCGATCCGCGACGCGGTGCGCCTCGTGCTCGCCCACGCCGCGCCCGCGCACGGCGGCCACGGAGCCCGGCTGCGGCTGCGCGGCGCCCTGCGCGAACTCGCCCGGCGCGTCGCCGCCCTGGCCGACGTCGACGGCCGGCCCATGCCGATGGGCGATCCGCACCTGATGGCCGCCTGGCGCACCCCGGCCGGGGAGACCGGCATCCAGGCGGTGCAGCGCGTCGTCGGCGAGTGGATCACCCACCGGGCCGGGCTGCCCTCCGAACGCGGCAAGCTCGCGTGGATGCTCGGCAACCCCGCGCTGGCCCGGCTGCGGGAGCGGTTCGGCGAGCACCCGCCGCCGCCCGAGCAGCCGGTGACCGCGCTGGACGCGCTGCGCGGCCGGCACCGGGCCGCCGACGCCGCCGGCAGGCCGCTGTGCAAGTGGTTCATCGCCTGCGGACGGCCCGCCACCGGCACGCGCACCCACCCCGACCCGGCCGTGGGCGAGGTCGACGTGTGCGAGCGGCACGTGCGGCCCGTCGAGCGGACGGAAGCGCCGTGAGCGGCGTGAACGGCCGGTCGCGGCCGGTGTGGAACGTGCTCACGCCGGTGGTGGCGCTGGTCGAGGCCGACACCGCCGAGGACGCCCGGCGCGCACACCGGGAGCTGTTGGAAAGCCAGGGGCACCTGGTGCACGACGAAGGGCACGACGTGTTCGAGTCCGAGCCGCTGCCCACGGGCGACGGACCGGAGCTGAGCGTGCCCCCGAGGAGCGGGGAGGCGCGACGGTGAGCGGAGTGGACGCGCCCCGGCTGCGGCCGGGGCAGTACGCGGAGTGGGAGTGCCTGGAGGAGCGGAACTTCTACGGCGGCCCGATCGTGGACCCCGGCCACTACGAGGGCGTGCACCGGCCGGCGTTCGTGCCGGCCGCCGCCGGGCTGCCGCCGTGGTGCTCGTGCGGGTGGACGCGCGTGCCCAAGGGCGGGGGCCTGTACGTCGAGCTGGTCGAGCACATCGCCGACCAGGGCCGGTTCGGGTCGATGCTCCCCGATCCCGGGGACGACGCGCGGTAGTGGGCCGTGGGTGGTGGCGCAGGTCTGCGGCACCACCCACGCCCGACCGTGTGAAAGCTACTTGCACCCGCGCCCAGCACCTGCATATGATGTACATATCATCGCACTCATATGGAGGTTCTGTGACCGCCGCGACCACCACCTCCGCACCCGCCGGCACCGGCGCGCCGACCCTGCTGGGGCTCGTCGCCGCCCGCTTCCTCATCGAGGACGACGTGTTCGAGTGGGGCGGCCGGCTGTGGACCGCGGACTACGCGCCCCCCGTGCACGACGGCATCGCCTACGTGCCCATCTCCGCCGACGGCTTCGCCGACTGCCTGGAGATCCCCGCGCACCGCACGGTGCGCCTGCACGACCGGCCCACGCCGGTCGCCTGACCCGCGTGCGGGCGGGGAACACCCCTCGCCCCGCCCGCACGCTTCCCCCGACCCGTCGGGCGCGCAGTGGCACCTGCGCGGCCCGACGCCTCCCCGCCCCACCGGTACGTGCCCGTCCCCGCCGCCCCCACCGGCCCCGACCGCACCACCGACCCCCAGGGAGCACACCGTGCCCAGCGCCGCCGACCTCCGCGCCGCCCTCGACCGCATCCGCAACACCAGCGGCGCCGAACGCCAGCGCGCCGTGTCCGACGCCGCCCGCCTCGGCATCGACGTCACCCGCGAGGTCACCGCCGAGTCCGACCGCGACACCGGCAAGACGTTCTCCGACCGCTACGAGGCCGACCTGCGCGGCCGGATGCGCAGGGCCTGAGCGACACGCCGGCCCGGCGGACGGCGCCGGCGCGGACGGTCCCGGATCATCGGGGCCGCCCGCGCCGTCGCCACCCCCGGAGAACCGCATGGACCCCGACACCCCGCCCACCGCCCCGTCCGCCACCGCCCCGGGCCTCGCCCCGGTCGTCCGGATCGGCAACCCCGACAGCGGCTTCTCCGTCGCCGAGATCCGGGAACGCCTCGCCGACGTCGCCCGGACGTACCCCGACAACCCCGCGGTGGCGGACATGGCCGCCATCGCCGACGCCATGCTTGCGCTGCACGACTGCCACGAGCACATCCACGACGACCCGGACCCCGCGCCCGATCTCCACCACACCGGCCGCCTCGCCGACGTCCGCCCCCTGCACCACCCCACCCGCCGCCGCTGAACCTCCGTCCCACGAGGCAGGCGGCGACACGAACCGGAGGAGACCACCATGTCGCCCCGCCCCGCCGCCACACCGTTACTCGGGCCCTGGCCGGACGGCTGGCCGCCGCTGGACCGCATCACCGACCAGGACGTCGAGACCGCCGTGCGCGCGGCCGTCGCCGCCCGCGCCGCCGCGCTGGCCGAGATCCGCGACGACCCGCGCCCGCCGGCGTTCGCCGATGTCACCGCGATCGAACTCGCCCACGCCGCCGTGTGGCCGGCCAGGCAGGTGTGGTCGGTGCTGCTCAAGACCGCCGGCACCCCCGAACGGCACGCCCTCGACGCGGTGATCACGCCGCTGTTGGCCGACAGCGATGCCGCCGCCTGGCTCGACCCCGCCCTGTACGCGCGGGTCGCGGCCGTGCACGGCCGCCGCGACGAGCTCGGCCTGGACCACGAGGACCGGCTGCTGCTGGAGCGGGTGCACAAGGGATTCCGCCGCGCCGGCGCGCACCTGGGCGACCGCGACCGGGCCGTGCTGCGGACGCTGACCGGCCGCGAGGCGGAGCTGGAGACCGCGATCGAGGCCCGCCTGGCGATCGGCCTGGACGACGCCGCGGTGCACGTGACCGACCGCGCCGAGCTGGCCGGCCTGGACGACGACGAGGTGGCCGACGCCGCCCGCGCCGCCGACCGGCGCGGCCTGGACGGCTGGCTGCTCACCCTCGCCGCGCCCGCCGTGCAGCCCATCCTGGCCCGGCTGGAGAATCCCGCGCTGCGCCGGCGCGTCCACGCCGCCTCGGTCGGCCGCTGCTCGCACGGCGACGGCGACACCCGCGGCCTGGTGCTGGAGCTGTTCCGGCTGCGCGCCCGCCGCGCCCGGCTGCTCGGGTACCGCCACCACGCCGACCTCGTGCTGACCGGGCAGACCGCCGGGTCCGTTGAGGCCGTGCGCGACCTGCTGCGCGAGCTGGTGCCGCACGCGGTGCGCCTGGCCGCCGCCGAGGACGCCGCGCTGCCCGCCGGTCCGGGGCCCGTCGCGCCGTGGGACCGGCCGTTCCTCGCCCGCCACGCACCCGACTCGGCCGGGAACGGCGCGGCCCGGATCGACGTGCGCGAGTACCTGCCGCTGACCGCGGTCCTGGACGGTGTGCGCAGCCTGGTCCGCGACCTGTTCGAGGTGCGGCTGCGCGACCGGGTCGGGCTGCCCGCGCACGTTCCCGCCACCCGCGTGTGGGAGGCCGTCGACGCCGGGGACCGGACGCTCGGGCTGATCCTGCTCGACCTGCACCGGCGCCCCGGCAAACGCGCCGGCGCGTGGACCACGGAGATGACCGCCCAGTCCCGGCTGCTGCGGCAGCGCGCCGTGGTGTGCGTGTCGATGAACCTGCCCGCGCCGCGCCCGGACGGCGAGGTGCTGCTCACCCCCGACCAGGCCGCCACCGTGTGGCACGAGATCGGCGGGCACGCCGTGCACGCCATGCTGTCGCAGGTCCGCTATCCCGCCGACTCCGGGTTCTCACGACTGCCCCGCGACGTGGTGGAGGCTGCGTCCGTGGTGATGGAGATGTGGGCGCTGGACCCCGCGCTGCTGGCCGGCTACGCCCGCCACCACCTCACCGGCGCGCCCCTGCCCGCCGAGGCCCTGGCCGGGCCGGGCGGCGCCCGCTGCGGCGTCGGGCACCGGCTGCTCCAGGACCTCGCCACGTCCCTGCTCGACCTGGCGTGGCACTCGATCGGCCCGGACGACGCGATCGACTCCGTCGAGGCGTTCGAGCGGCAGGTCCTGGCCGATGCCGGCTTGGCCGGCACCGGAGTCCCGCCCCGCTACCTGACCGCGTTCTTCCGTCACGTCCTCGTCGGCGGCTACGACGCCCGCTACTACAGCTACACGTGGTGCGACGTGCTGGCAGCCCTGCTCCACAAAGAGGACAAATCAGGGGCACGACTGCGCGAGTTGATGACCCTCGGAGCCCTCGCGGCAGACCGGTTCCCGGCCCCGGACCCGACCGCGTTCCTGCGCAGGCTTGGGATCACGGACTAGCTTTCCGCAGCTCGGACCCGGTCTCGCGCGGCCGGGCCTGAACGACATGCTCGCGAACCTCAACCCGCACCGCCCCGACCTTCGACGCTCCGCGAACCGATGGGAACCACGATGACCACGACGACCTACACCGAAGTCGCCACCGCCGCCGGTGCCTGGTGCTGCCGCGTGCTGCTGCCCGAAACCCCGTTCGAGGCGGTGTGCGCCCTGCTCAAGGACCTGACCACCGTCACCGGCACGCCGGTCACCGCGTTCCTGTTCGGCGGTTGCGGCGACCCGGTCGCCGAGCTGCTGCTCGTGCGCGACCCCAGCCGGACCCACGGGACCCCGGAGATCGCGCTGTACGAGTCCTTGGCCCAGCGACTGACCGCCGAGACCGGCTGGTCGCTCGCCCCGGCCCGTGCACCACACAGCGGCGTCCTGGTCGGACTCGGACTGCGTGAGGGCTACGCCCCCGACGCACCTCACCATGCGCCGGCCGAGGTCGAGCAGCACCTGGCCGGGCACGGCGCCGACTGGAGCTGCCGCACCGCGCGGCTGGTGTCGGCCAGGCTGGTCGACGGAGCGGTCCAGTGGTACGACGAGGTCGGCGTCGTGGTGCACACGCCAGCCGAGATGGCACCGACCATCGAGCGGATCGCCGCGCTGTTCGCCCAGCACCGATACGTCGTCACCGACTTCGGCTCCGGTTCCACGCGCGCCCTGGCCGCCAGGTAAGCCACCTGCGGCCGGCGTGCGCGCCTACCTCCGCACCGCGCGCCGACACGGCGCACCGGCCCGGCCAGATCCCCGATAGACGGGTATCACAGTGAAAACAATGGCGCGTGAAGTCGTGTAAATGGCTTCACGCGCCATTCTGGGTTAGGGTTGTTATATAGCACGAAAAGAAAACGGAAAGCCTCACGGAAGCGGGCGGAAATGTACCTCAGCGATACGGCGCGAAGCATCATCACGGGCCTGGGAATCGACGGCGACACGTTCGACAAGAAGTCGCCCACCGGCATCGCGCTGGGTGCCACCGCCGCCGAGTACGCGCGGCTCCAGGAGAGCGCGATGGACCACCTGGCGGGCGTCGGCCGGCGGATCACCGAGGCGATCGGGGCCGGCCGGACGATGCAGTTCACCTTCGCCGAGCAGAGCGACGTCCACCAGTACGACGAGGCCGCGGCCGGGCTGCGGGCGCTCAACGGCGTGCTGGCCGCGTGCGCCGTGGCCTACAAGCAGGCGCACGGCCTGGCCGCCGAGGCCGACGACGAGGCCGAGGCCGACTGAGGCCGTCCGCGCGGTCCCCGCCCGTCGCGGGGACCGCGCACGCCCCACCCGAGCTTCGCCCCGACCCGACACCAGGAGGGCCCGCCATGCCCGTTCCCGCCACACCCGACACCCCCACCACGCCCGACGCCGCCGAGGACGCTCCGCAGGCCTGCGGCCCCGAGTACGAGGCGCTGGTCACGGCCTACGCCACCGGCGCCGACCCGCACGAGACGTGGGCGGCGATGGTGCGCGCCGACCTGCCCCACGAACGCCGCCTGGCCGCGCTGACCGCGGTGCTGCCGCGCCGTGCCGCCGAGCTCGGCGCGACCGCGGGCGCCGAGGCCGCCGCCGACGGGGTCGACGCCGACACCCCGCTGTCCCAGCTCCGCCGCATCGTGCACCTGGCCGACTCCGGATACGTGGTGACGTGGCGCGAGGAGTTCGGGCCCGACGCGCCGCTGTTCCAGCACGGCGGCGAGGACGACGAGGGCAGCACGGCGTGGTTCGCCGCCCGGTTGGGCATGACGGCCGCGCTCGACGTCGACGACGCCGGCGGGGACCTGCTGTTCGCCTGCGCCGGTGTCTACAACGACGCCTACGCCGACGCGTGGCGGGAGACGCTGGTCGACCTCGCCCGTACCGCCCTGGCCGAGGACGCCGCCGAACGGCACGCGAACGCCGACTAGACGGGTATCACATTCCAACAATGGCGCGCGGAGCCTTTTCAGTGGCTTTTCGCGCCATTTTCCATTAAGATTAAGACAGAACGAAGGAAAGCAAAAAGAAATCAGCGGGTCAAAGACAGGAGAGAGTCGTGGTGTTCACCGTGTGCGTGACCGGGAGCGGCGAGGACATGGGGTTGCTGGGCGTCGTCGAGGGCGACGTCCCGGAGATGACGTTCGGCGACCCCGGCGAGTACGTGGAGGTCGTCCGCGACGTCGCCTCGGAGGACGCCGCGCTGGAGGTCGTGTTCGGCCGCCCGTTCACCGGCTGACCCGCCCGCCTCGTCCACTCCCGATCGAAGGAGCCGCGCCGTGCGCGAAGAACTCGTCCCCGTCCTCCAGGCCGCGGGCGTCACCCACACCCCCGACGAGATCCTGGCCCACCCCGCCGTGCCCCGGCCGGTGAAGACGCTGCTGCTCGACGCGGCGCGCCTGGCCGAGGGCAAGCGGTCCGACCTGCTCGGCAAGGCGCGACAGGTCACGTCCGTCGTGACGACCCTGGTCGCCAAGCTCGACGTGGGCCACTCGGTCAACCGGCTCGGCGAACTCCAGAACACCGGCCTCCAGCTCGACCTGCTGTGCGCCGAGTACGCCACCGCCGTCGACCAGCTGGAGGGCGTGGCCCGCACCTGGCTCGCCCTGACCGCCGACGTCGACGTGCCGCCCGCGCCCGCGACCGCCTGACCACCACTTCCGCACCGACCACCATCCCCGCCCGCGCGGGCCCGGCCACCCCTCGGCCGGGCCCGCGCCCACCCCTGCCCGAAGGAGGCACCGATGGCCCGCATGGCAGGCCGCACCGCCCGCGTCCAGACCTGCTGCCGCTCCTGCGTTCCCGCCGACCACCGGGCCGACCCGGTGCGGCGCGACCGCCGCGCCGGCAAGGCCGAGACCCGCCGCGCCGCGCTCGACGCCGCCGGCGACCGCTGACCGCGCGCGATCCGAGAACCATCCCACCCCGACCCGGGAGAACAACGTGCAGGAACCACAGGAGAAGGTGGGCGCGGCCGACGAGGCGCCGCACCCGCCGTTCCACGTCAGCTGGAGCAGCGTCCACCACTTCCAGGCCCTCATCGACCCCGCGCTGCCCGAGCACGCGGGCCTCACCCCGGCCGACTTCCCCCGCTACGACACCGAGCCGCTGTCCGACGAGGTCGACACCCTGCTCGAAGACCTGGAGACCGGCGAGCACAGGGAGAGCCGCGACGGGCGCGAGGTCTCCACCGTCGTCGCCCTCGACGGCATCGAGCTGGGGGACGGATGAGCGGCCCCGGCGTGCACCCCGGCACCGGCCTGCCTACCTGGCGCGGCCGGATCGTCCCGCACGTCACCGCGTGGAGCGGCGAACAGGTCGACCCGATCACGCGCCCCTTCGGCTACGTCACCCGCGACGACGGGCGGGAGTACCTGACCTACGAGCACGCCGAGGTCTCCGGCCTGGCCGCGGGCAGCCCGCTGCTGGAGCAGCGCGACCTGTTCGGGCTGCTGTGGTTCTCCGGCCACGACCGGCCCGGTGTCGGGGAGCCGCAGTTCGCCATCGTGCACGCGCAGCGACAGCGGGACTGCATGATCGGCCGCCGCTGCCAGGTGTGCGGGACGCCGTTCCCGCGCGGCGGGCCGGTCACGTTCCTGGTGCCCGAGCACGTGGTGCCCGAGGACGGCCGGCCGTTCGAGACCGCGCACCCGCCGGTGTGCGGGCCGTGCCGCCCGTACGCGCTGGTGCAGTGCCCGCACCTGCGGCAGGTGCCGTTCGCGTGGGTCGTCGCCCGCGCCTACCGGCCCACCGGCGTGCTGGCCGACCTGTACGTGCCCGACCGCGGGACCGGCGGGATCGACGAGGAGACGGGCGTGGTGCTGCCGCTGGGGCACGTCCTGCTGCGGTACGCGGTGACCAAGCAGCTGCGGGTCACCGTGCGCTCCTACACCGTCGAACCGGCCGCACCGCACCGCGCCGACCGGGGGCCGGGCAGGCGTTGAAGCCGTCCGCAGCGCGTGCCGCGCGGTCGCCCGGCACTCCTCCATCGCGGAGAGCCGGTCATCGTTCGGTTCCTCGACGCGGGGTGGTCGGGCGTCGCCGTGGCACGACAGGGTCGGGGACGGGCGGCCGACCCGCCGGCCAACTCAAGGTACCTCCCAGCCTGCGGTAACGGTCCTGAGTGGACTGGCGGCTGATGCCCTCGTAGACGCGGTCGGCGACCTCCTGCCACCGCCATCCCCCGTCGAGCAGGGCTTCCAGGGAGGCGACCTCGGCCGCGTCGAGCGCGGCCCGCAGGCGCGGCAGCATTGTCAGCCACTGCGCCAACTGTTCCGGCGCGACGGTGCGCGGGTCGATCTCGGTCAGGTCGCGGACCAATTCGGGTAGCGCAGGACCGCCCGGGGTGGCACCGGGGTCTTCCGAACGGTCGGTGTGGCGCATCGGCGAATCTCCCGGATTTCACAGCGCAGGAGACCGGTGGCTCACAAGCCGGCCCGGTCGGCGCAGACGACACGGCTGCCGCACGTCCGGTTGCGCAGTGTAACGAAGGTCCGCGTGTTCGGTGGTGAGGAGAACGGCCCGCCGAAGCGCGTCGCGCGCCTCCGATCAGGTGACATGATGTCACATCACATGATTTCAATTCATGTGATGTGACATCATGTGAATGGTCCGGCCAACGACAGGGAGCACCCGATGGCCCAGTACGACCTCACCGATCTCGTCACCCGCATCACCGCCGCCGGGGGCGACCCCGCCGACCTCCTCGGCGTCGCCGAGCGCATCGTCAAGCACGGCGGCACCTACTACGCGCACAACCGACAGTCCCAGTACGCCGCGCAGAACTTCACCGCCGACCTCGAACGGGCCGTGGCGGCCCGCGCCGCCGAGCAGGCGAAGCTCGCCGACCGCAAGGCCGCCGCGACCGAGATGCTGGCCAAGGTCCGCGCCGGACTGACGCTGTTCACCAAGACCCCTGGGCACGGCTGGACCATCGTCGGCCCCACCTCCTCCCTGACCTCCGGCGCGCAGCTCGACGTCACCAAGACCGACGGCACCACCAAGCCCGTGTTCGTCCGCTCGGTCATCGCCTCGTTCTCCCGCGACGGGGTGGACTACTCCACCGCCACCTTCACCTCCCTGCCGCGCCTGACGGCCGGCCGGCCTCGCACGGCACGCACCCGGGGCCGCTGCGACGGGTGCGGCAACTACTCCTCCCAGCTCACCCTTGTGGACGACTCCTCCGGCGTGCAGGGGTCCTGCTGCCCGCGCTGCGCCCGCCTCGACCCGCTGGAGCTCTCGTTCGGCTGACCTGCCCCGCCCTCTCCGTGCCCGCCTCTTCGTTCCCGCACGTGCGGGACCTCATCCACAGGAGCCGTTCGTGACCGTCCCCATCAGCACCACCGCCGGTGTGGTCGACGTCGACACCACCACCCTGACCCCCACCGCCGCCGCCCTCGCCCGCCTGTGGTCGGCCAACCCCCTGCACACCCCCGGCCCCGTCCACCTGGAGTCGATCCGCACCCTGCGGGAGATGACGCCTCCCGAGCAGATGGCCGAGGTGATCGCCTGGTACGGCGAGGACGCCCTGGACCGCCCGCACCGCGTGGTGTGGCCGTACCACGCCCGCGGTCACCGGGCGCACCCGCTGGCCGAGGAGCTGGAACGCCAGGCCGCCGCCCTGCCCGTCGGCTACCGGCCGGTCGGCTCCGCGCTCGACGAGGACGGCGACACCGCCCTGGTCGACGACGAGGACTTCATCACCAGCGACGAGGTGCTGGAACTGATGACCCGGCACGGCCGGCCCATCGGCAGGACCACGCTGGCCAACTACAAGCACCAGCCGCCCGCCGGCTGGCCCGGCATCGCCCGCTACGTCGGCCGCACCCCGCAGTGGTCGCGGCGGGGCGTGCTCGAGTACGTGTCCCGCTTCATCAGCGCCTACACCAGCTCCGGCACCGTCCGCGACTACGTCGTCGCCTTCCTGGGCGAGTTCGTGGACCACTACCACGTCGACCGCCTCACCGACGCCTTCCGCGAGGGCCTGCGCGACCACCTGCGCGAACACGGCATGGGCCTGGACGGCGACAGGTTCCTCGCGCCCCGCTCCATGCCCGAGGCCGAGGCCGAGGCCCACATCCGCGACGCGCTGTCCAGCGTCGAACTGGGGCAGATGATCGACGACTTCGACCGCCACGACGACGCCGAGCGCATGGTCGTCACGGTCCTCACCGCCCCGGACGGCACGCCGATGGAGCAGCGGGTCGTCCAGGACGAGCCCGTCGACCGCACGAAGCGCCCCGACATCGACGCGATCCGGCTGGTCGCCGCGGGCCTGGGCGA
Organism: Saccharothrix sp. HUAS TT1; assembly: GCF_040744945.1. Taxonomy (NCBI): domain Bacteria; kingdom Bacillati; phylum Actinomycetota; class Actinomycetes; order Pseudonocardiales; family Pseudonocardiaceae; genus Saccharothrix; species Saccharothrix camelliae. The sequence goes on from NZ_CP160454.1 coordinate 171,458, forward strand.
CGAGCCGGGCGAGATCGAGCCGGGCACGGTGTGCCGGGTGGCGCTGGTCGACGCCGACGGCGACGAGATCATGACCCGCGACGTCCGCACCTGGTAGAAGGGTGGGCCCGCGATGCGCTACGGCGACCCCGACGGCTTCGGCCGTCACGGCATCCTCGACCTCGACGCCTTCGGCAACCCCGTCTGCCACGAATGCGGGCAGCCCTACCCGTTCCTCGGCCGCCACGTCCGCCGCCACGGCATCGACCCCGACCGCTACCGCGAACGGCACGGCCTCGGCCGGCAGACCCCGCTCGCATCGCGGCAGATCCGCGCCGAGATGAGCAAGGTCGGCAAGACCAAGGTCGACGCGCCCTGGTGGCCGAAGTTCAGGGCCTCCCTCGACACCGAGGGCTCCCTCCGCGCCGCCCGCGCCGCGCACGCGCAGGGAACCCGTCCCGAGACGCGGCGGCGCAAGCAGGACAACGCGGTCCAGGCGATGAGGGACGCCAACCTCGCCCGCCGCAATCCCACCGTGCACACCTGCCTGATCTGCGGGGCGCAGTGGTGCCGCATCGGCAAAGGCCGGCCGCCGAAGGTGTGCTCCGACGCGTGCCGGGTCCGGCAGCTCGGTTGGGACCCGCGCGCCGCCCGCACCATCCTGCTGCGCCCCGAGCGGGTCGACTGGAAGGCGCCCATCCCGGAGATCCGGGCGCAGTGGGTGGAGCCGCCCGAGATCGCCCGCGTCCTGGGCCTGTCGCGGGCCTACGTGTACCGGGTGCTGCGGCAGGAACGCGTCGACCCCGGCCGTCGGTGAACTCCACCGGACAGCCGCCGGCCGGATGGCCGCCGGACGCGACGGAGGGGCGGGCCGCCGGAGGGAGGCCCGCCCCTCGCCCGCGTCAGCGCCAGGTGGCGGAGGCCGGGCAGGTGTCGGTGATCCTGGGCAGGGTGGGCATCTGCGCGCCCATCTCCATGCCGCCGAGGCCGGCCAGGTTCACCGACCCGGACGGGGGCAGCCACGCGACGATCTCGCCGTCCTTGACCACGAGCACCTCGTCGAAGGTGACACGGCCCCGGGTGGCGGCGAACAGCAGCACGGCGGCGTCGTCGGCGGCCGGGAGGTCGGTGTAGCGGGTCCACCTGCACCAGCCGCTCTTGACGACCAGCGAGTAGACCGGGGCGGTGGTGGGCGCGGTGGTCATCGGTTCCTCCGAGGCGGCTCGTCCTTGCTGCATGTCATGTACATGATATGCAGGTTTCCAGTAGCTTTGCAAGTAGCTTTCAAAGCGTCGCTGGGTCACATCACCGCCCCCCGGCCGAGCCCACGGTCAGCGTGTCGCCCGGCCGACCCCGCCCGGCCCGGGGTGGTCCGGCAGTTCCTCGTAGGCGAAGCCGCTCGCGCCGGGCACCAGGTCCAGGCGGGCCAGCAGCGACGTCGACGCGGCCGTGCAACCGTCCGGCCGCCCGGCCTCGCCGACCGCCCCGTCCTCGACCTGCGCCCGGGTCACCCCGAACGCCGCGCACACCGCGTCCCGCACGTCCCGCCCCACCGACTCGTCCATCCCGCCATCATCCCCGCACCCGGATTCCCGGGAACCCGGGAGCAGGTCGGGCCGGCGGCGGTCGCCGCGCCTACGATCGGCGGCACACGAATCCGCGTGCCGCCTGGCGAATCGGGGCCGGGCACGACCCCTAGGCCCCGAGGTGGACGCCATGTCCGAACCGCTGTCCGAGTCCGAATCCGAGCCGCAGGCCCCGCGCGGCGGGCGCCGTCGCCGACCACCGCGCCCGGCCGCCCTGGTGTGCGGGGCGCTCGCCCTGGTCGTCGCCCTGCTCGCCGTGTTCCTGCTGCCCGCCCTGCTGCGCGACGATCCGCCCGCGACCGTGCCCGACCGCACGATGGAGAAGGCGCTGGAGCTGTACGCGGCGGCCCGCCTGCTCGACGGCAACGTGTTGTCCTCCAGCTCGGCGACCAGGGCGCTGGAGACGTGGTGCGCCGACCACGAGCTGGCCAACCCGCCCACGGTGCGCGCGGTGCGCGACCCGCTGGTCGACCAGCCCGCCACCCCCGAGGTGCGGACCGCGTTGCAGGTGGGCAGCGACGACCCGGTGGTCTACCGGGAGGTGGAGCTGCGGTGCGGGCAGCGGCTGCTGTCCACCGCGGGCAACTGGTACGTGCCCGGCAGGTTGACCGAGGACATGAACCGCACGTTGCGCGAGTCCGACACCCCGTTCGGCACCGTGGTCGCCCCGCTGGGCATCTCGCGGCGCACCGTGGACGTCGAGCAGCTGTGGCCGCTGCTGCCGCTGCGGTGGGAGACCGCCGACGAGGCCGTGGTGCGGGCCTGGACCCGGGAGCACGTCGACGACGCCCGGTTCCGGGAGGAGCGGGCGATGTTCCGGCACGAGGCGCTGGTCACCGGCACGCAGGCCCCGGCCGGAGGGTTGCCGATCGCGCTGGTGCACGAGACCTACCGGCAGGGCGCGCTGAAGTTCATGGACCGCTGACCGTTGCCTTCCCCGTGCGGTGGATGCAGCCCTGCTCGACGCACTGCCGCGCCGAGCACCGGTGGTGGGAGATGTCGGCCGAGTCGTCCGACACCTCCGGGTCGACCCAGTCGCGGGCCCAGCAGCCACACGCCGGGCAGCGCCGGTCGAGCACGTCGTCCAGGGCGTTGCGCAGCAGTGTCAGCGCGTCCTGCTCGACGGCGCCGCCGTCCAGCGACGTGTAGCCGCGCAGGAGGCGCGCCAGGTCCGGCGGCACAGCGAGAAGAAGAGAGTCGTCGGCGGGAGGCCGCGCGGCGTCGAAGTCGTTGTCCACACCCTCCGGTACCGGCGGACCGACGTGATGTGCAGACGAGGACGGGAATTCACCCGATCCGGCGTCCAGCTCCCCGGGGTCAGAGGTGATCTTCCCGTCTTCCCGGGTGGTTCGGGAACGGCTCGTCGATCCACATTCCGTGCGGGGTGGCGCCGAGCATCGGAGCGTCCCGGGTGACCGGTTCGGGGAAGTCGGGCGGGGTGCGGCCGTACGCCTGCCACAGCTCCGGGCGGGCCGGGCCGAGCCACGGGTCTCCGGTGGGCCAGTGGCAGGACGGGCAGTAGCGGTTCGCCACGTCCTGCGGGTGCGGCGTGGTCCTGCCGCACACCGGGCAGGCGAACACCGGCCGCTCCTCAGGACGGTCCGTCCACAGCGTGCCGTCCTGCACCGAGGCGACCAGCTCGACGCGCAGGCCCAGGACCAGGGGCAGCGTCGGGGCGAGGGTGTCCCAGTCGTCGGGCAGCGGAAAGTCCTGCTCGGCGAACAGCGCTTCGGCCTGGGCACGGGTCAGCCGCAGCGGGCCGTCGAACGGCGGGCGACGCTCGTCCTCCGCAGCACGGCGGGCGCGGTCGACGGCGGCCAGCACGAGTTGCCACATCACGGTCGGTGACGGTAACGCGGCCGGTGACCGGTCGCGCCCCGACACGCGTCGACCCCCGCGGTCAGGGTCCGCAGGGGTCGACGCGGTGTCCGCCGGTTCCGGCGGTCACTCGGGGTGGAGCTCCGGAACGGGCAGGTCGCGCACGGCCAGGCCGTGCTCGGCGAGCACCGCGCGGCCCGTGTCGAGCAGGACGTCGCCGATCGCCTCCTCCAGCGCGGCGCGCACCCCCGGATGGTCGGCCGGTTCGTGGCCGAGGTGGAGCATCAGCTCGCCCACGACACCGGACAGGCCGCTGACCGGGCCCATGCCCACCCACATCCCGGAGGGCTCCGGCCACGACCGCCAGGGCGCGGTCACCGGCCGGCCGGGGCGGGGCGCGCGTCGACCAGGTGCACCACCGTCCCGCCGCCGGACACGCCGTCCTCGGCGGCGGTGCGGCCGGCGGACCGGTCGTCCGCGCCGAGCACCACGGTCAGCACGCCGGTGTCGTCGCGGTACACCGTGGCGTCCACGCGCTCCCCGTAGCGCAACTCGGGCAGCCCGGCGGCCGGGTCGACGTCGACGGCCGCGATGCCGGCGCGCCGCACGTTCCCCACGGTGGTGTGGGAGAGACCGAGCAGCCGGCCCAGCTCGCTGTCGTTGTCGCGCTTCTCACCCCACGAGAACACCACGTGCAGGCCCGCGTTGCGCAGGGCGACCCGTCGCTGCGCCCCCGCCGTGGCCACCGCGGCGTCCCGGGCCGTGGAAGCCAAGGCGGTGCGGTAGGCGTCGCGCAGCTCGCGGCGGCGCAGCGACGCCCACGCGGGCAGGCCGGTGAGGTGCACGCCGCGTTCCCGCCACCGGTCCCGGGTGATGGCCACCCAGCCGGGCAGCTCGTCGTCGTGGGCGTCGCGCAGGCCCTCCACGTCGTCCACCGGCCACTCGGAGAACCAGGCGACGGCATCGCACACCTTCATCCCGCCGTGCGCCGCGTGGCGGGCCCCGTACAGCCAGGCGCGGGCACCCGCCACGGTGCGCCGGTGCGGGCCGTGCGCCGAGCCGTTCCAGCCGAAACGGTCGAACACGCCCGGCAGCATGTCGTCCACGTACTCGAACAGCAGGCCGCGGGCGAAGTGGGTGGCGACGAACTCGATCGTGTCGTCGGTGGCATCGCCGATGCCGTCCCGGCCGATCCAGCTGCGGATGCGGTCCAGGGCGTCGGGGCGGACGTCGAGCAGTTCGTCGATGTCGCGCAGGCCCGTCCACTCGACCGAGTCGTCGGGTTCGACCGGGTCGCGTCGGCACAGGTCGTGGACGGTCCAGCCGGCGCGCAGCGCGGCGGCGCTCCAGTCGAGTTCGTCGCGGCCGGGGATGGGGCGCAGGCCGGCGACGAGGGCCTGCGCGTAGGGCAGGACGCGAGCGGCGAGGGCGTTGCCCGCCGCGGCGTCGAGCCACGGCAGCTGCGGGACCACCTCCGGATCGCTGGAGTCGATCATCCAGGAGATCCGGGCGGGCACGCGCTTGAGGTCGAACGGCGGGAAGTGCTCGGCGCGTTCGTTCTCCAGGCGCTGCTGGAGCGGGACGCGCCAGTCCTCGCCGTGGAAGAAGAACTCGCCGGTCGTCAGGTCCAGCACCAGGTGCTGGTAGTGGCCGGCGCGGTCGCTCAGGTGCGGGATCGGCGGCAGTTCGTCGTCGGTGACAGCGCGCAGCCACACCTTCTCGGGTGGGGCGGCGGGCAGCCGGGCCGGGGTGCTCGTGGACACCGTGGACTCCTTCGAGGGTTGGGGATGTGCGCGGCCACCATCCCAGCGCCACACCCCATCTGCAAGGGGGTTGCAGCTTTGAGCATCGTTGTTCAACCGTTCGGGCTAGCCAAGCCTGTGAACAGGGCAAATACAGCCGTTATCACCTTGCCGACCTACATGTGACCTGCATATGATGTACATGACATGCAAGAACGTCCCGATCATGGAGGTGATCCCCGGTGGCCCTCACGCCCACCCCGCGCACCCCGGCGCCGCGCACCATCGCCGCGTGGCTCGACGAGCACATCCCCGGCATCGACCACGAACGCGCCGAAGGAGCCGGCAACGACCTCGCCGCCTGCTGGGCCGACGGCGACGACACCCGCTACGAGTCCGCGATGGACGTCCTGCGCGGCCGGCTGCTCGACACCGAGCAGCACCCGCGCGACTTCGTCGACCGCATGGCCGCCGACTTCGGCGTCACCCTCACCTGAGCGCCGGCCATGCCCGTCGACCAGCTGCTCACCGCCGGCGTCCGCGTCGTCGTCACCGAGGGCGGCGCACACCCGAGCGTCCTGCGGCGCAACATCCCCAACCTGACCTTCGGCGGCGCGCAGGCGCTGCTGGCCCGGCTGCGCGGCATTCGCGTCCTGGGCCCCGCAGACGTCGTGCTGTACACGCCCGACCGGCTCGACGACGTGCTCGCCGCGCTGCTGCGGCACAGCACCCTGCCGGAGGACCCCACCGCGCTGCCCACCGCCCGCGAGCGCGCCGAACAGGCCCGGCGCGAACGCGAGGCCGCCGCGAACACCAGGCCCCGGAGCCCCCGATGATCATCGGGCGGGACCCGGACGACCGCGACAGGTTCGCCCTGGACCGGCTGCTGTGGAACCACCGCTGGGACCGGGAGGCGGCCCGCGAATTCGGGCAGGGCCTGCTGCCGTTCGACGGCGCGGACGGCCACCTGGCCGACCCCGAACCCGAGTTCCACGGCACCTCCGTCGGCCTGCGCCGTCACGTCGAGGCCGGGCAGGACCTGTGCTCGCCGTGCCGGGCCTGGTTCGACGAACTCGCCGCCGGCGGCTACGCCACCGGACCCACGCCGGCCGACACCGCGGCATCCGACGACCCGGCCGGCGCTCGACCGGCCGACGAACCGAAGGAGACCGGCGCACCGTGACCACACCCTGCCCGCGGCGTCCGTGCCCGTCCGGCGGTCCGCCGCCGCACGGCGCACCCGGACCTGCGCCGCCCACGCGCCTCGACACCGGCGACCCGACGCTGCCCGCGACCATCCGCGCCCAGCAGCCGCCCGACCACTGGCCCGCCTGCGAGTGCGGCAACGACCCGACCGGCGCCGGCTTCTACGCCGTCGCCGACACCGGCAGGTGGGTCGAACCCATCGAGGCCGACTGGCCGCGCCCGCTGATGGGCTGCAACAACCCCGCCTGCGGCCTGGTCCACGACCTCGACGGCTTCGACCCCGCGACCCTGACCTACCCGGTGGTCGGGCGCATCGTCACCGGCCGCCTGGCCGCCGCCACGGCCGCCGCCGACGACCTCGACCATCCCCGCCCACACCAGGAGCGCACGCCATGACCGACACCCGCACTGACCCCGCCGGAGCGCGCAGCCGCATCGAGGAGCTGAAGGCCGAGGTGGCGCGGCTGACCCGCGCCAACGCCGCGCTGGCCGAGCGGCCCACGGTGGACGCCTACCAGCGGGTGTGCGACTCGGTGGAGGTGCGGCGCAAGGCCCTGGCCGAGGCGATGGGCGCCGAGCCGGGCACCGCGTTCTGTGAGCTGGTCGACCGCGCCGCGATCCTCCGCGAGGCGTCGGCACGCGACCGGGAGCGCTGGCTGTCGCACTTCGACACGCTCTGCGCCGACGCACGGGCCGACCGGCCGGTGGACACGCTGGAGATGAACGCCGCGTACACCGCGAGCATGGTCCTGATGTACGTGGAAGCGCTGCTGGGCGGGCACGCCACCGAGCCCGGCGCGCTGGGCAGCTACGACTGGCTGCTCGACGCGATGAGCCTTGGCCGCAAGACCGTCGAGGACATCCTCGCCCGGCCGCGCCGCGTGCTCGCCGAGGACCCCGGCGACGCGCGCTGACCGCCTTCCCCGCCGTGCCTCTCGCCGCCGTGGGATGCGAGAGGCGCGGCGGTGCTTTACCCGTGTTAACCAGGCCATATACCCCTTCACGTGACCCCCATCACCTACATATGATGTACATATGACGCAGCCAAGCAGGCGGGAGCAGGGCATGACCGACGCCGACACGCACACCGACTGGGGCGCGCTGGTGCGCACCACGAAGAACCTGCTCGACGACTACCAGACCACCCAGGCCGCGCTCGCCCAAATGCCGCCCGAGCTGCGCGCCGCGCGGCGCGGCGACCGCGTCGAGTACCTGATCGACGACACGCGCCTGGTGAAGACCTTCGCCGCGCGGGCCGCGATCGGCCGCGGGGATCGCGTGCGCGCCGCGATCCGGTTCACCGACGGGTCGGTCGCCGAGATCCGGTACATGACCGAGCTGGTCGTCTCGCCCACGCCCGAGGCCGAGTTGCCCGCGTGCGCGTTCTTTTCGGGCAGTGGCGCGCGGTGCGCGAACTGCCGTATCCGCCGCGCCATGCACGCCTGACCAGCCCATACTCTTCACTCCGCCCGCGTTGAAACCTACTTGCAGACCTCCATCATATGTGCATATGATGGAGGTATCACGCAGCACACCGGATCGTTTCGGAGGCACCGATGACCACCGCCACCCGCCCCGCCGGCACCACCACCGGCACGCTGTTCACCCGCCCCGGCGAGGTGCTGATGGAGATCGCCTCCCCGGACGCCGGCGTGTGCGCGGCCACCGGCAAGCCGCTGGCCGCCGGCCTGTTCGCCTGGGACCACCGCATCAGCTCCGGCCCCCAGTACGACCGCCGCCCGTGGACGCTCGGCGAGGACGCCTTCCCCTCCGTCCGCCACACCGACGGCACCGACTGCCCCTCCTGGGGCCGCTTCCACACCGGCTGCACCGCCAAGCCCCGCTGCGCCGGCTGCGGCGCCCACGACAGCCTCACCACCACCCACGAGACCTGGGACGACGTCACCACCTGCGGCGCGTGCGGCCACACCGTGCGCCGCCCCACCGGTGACTGACCGTCCCCTGCCGGTCGGCCCGCCCTCCCTCCCCCGCAGGGCGGGCCGACCACCCGACCACCACCCCAGTCGGCCCCGACACCCGGGAAGGAGCACGTCCGCGATGGCACAGCACGGCCCGATGGACCCCGTCGTGAAGGCGCGCTGCCTCGACCTCACCCGCGGCGACGTCGAGCACCCGCGCATCTGGGGCACCCGCCGCCAGGTCGAGGACGCGCTGCCCACCGCCGGCAACCGGTGGCTGCGGCCCATGCGCGCCCGCAACCGGTTCTTCTTCGGCTGGTGCGGCGCGCAGCTGATCAGCCTCTCCGACCAGCTGGTCACCGTCCGGTTCCTCGTCCAGGACGGCGTGGGCGGCGTGCTGACCTGTCCGCGCCCCACCGACGTCGACCCGCCCGAGCCGCGCGCCCTGACCGCCGCCTACGTCGACGCCCACCGCGACGTGCGGATGCGGCTGCGCGACGCCGCCGGCCCGGTCGACGCGACCCTGCTGCTGGCCGACGGCAGCCACGTCGTCTACCGCGACCACGACCTCGACCGGGTCGTCGCACGCCGCATGGCGACCCTGTGGCCCGAGACGGTCGAGGTCCACGAGATCGGCTACAGCGCCGGCTCCGACGAGACCACCACGGCGGGCCGCTGGGCCTACCTCTACGACGCGTGGTGCTCGTGCGGGCGGTTCGCCGTGCACGAGACCACCGCGGGCGCCCGCCGCCTGGCCGTCGCCCACCACCTGCGCGCCGGAGGTGCCGCGTGACGTTCAACCCGCGCGACGTGGTGGTGTGGAACAACGGGGAGGACCCGCCCGAGGAGGGCGTCGTCCTCTCCGTCGGCGCGTTCGGCGATGTCACCGTGTACGTGCACGAGGACTACGACAGCTGCGGGCCCCATCGCCTGTACGTGTCCGACACCCACCTGACCAAGATCGGCGAGGGCGGTTACTACCCGACCGACTACTGACCGCCCCGCCGAACACCCCAACCCAACCCGAACCAACCTGCCCGACCCGAGGAGAACACCGTGTCCGACCAGCACAACCCGCCCGGCACCGGCACGTCCGGCACCGGCGGCCCCGCCGAGCCCGACTTCGCGGCCCTCGCCGCCGAGGCCGGCCTGAGCATGGGCCTGCCGCCCGCCGAGGACATCCCCACCGACCCGGCCGAGCTGGCCGCGCTGATGAACGAGATCGACGACGAGCACATGACGCGCCTGCACGCCCTGCTCGTCGACCGCCACGGCCGCGCCGACGGCGCGCGGCTGTGGGAGGAGGCGTTGCGGGTGATCGACGCCGAGTCCGAGCTGACCGGTGCGCTCGCCGTCTACACCGCCGCGCTGGACACGGTCGCCAAGGGCGCCGACCGCGCCTTCACCGCGTTCGGCCGGCTGTCCCCGCTGCACGGCGAGTACGGCGACGGCACGAACACCGACGACACCCTGCACCTCCTCGACGGGATCGCGCGGGCCGTGCGGGCGCTGCGGCGCATCCACGCCGACGCCACCCGCTGACCACGGACGGGAAGGCGAATCCGATGGCAGTCACACCACCGCCCGACGTGATCGACGGGCTGCGGCCCAACCGCGCCAGCGTCGTCCACCACGAAGCCGGGCACGCCCTCGTGGCCGCGTTGCACGACCTGCCGATCAAGCACCTGGAGGTCGGCTACGCCAAGGGCGGCCTGTTTACCACCTGGTACACGGTGACCGGGGTCCTGCGCATGACCCACGACACCGACGACAACCCGCTGGAGCAGGCGTTGACCGGAGCCGCCGGCGTCATCGCCGAGGCCGTGCACCGCCGCGCCGTCGACGGCGGCCGGCTGCCCGCGCGGATCAAGGAGGCGCGCAGGCGCAACAACGACGTCGAAGGCCTCAACGACAAGAAGCTCGTCGCGAAGTACGCGCGCCTGGCCGGCCTGTCCGACGACAAGGTGTTCGAGCGGGCGCTTCCGCTCGTGCTGGACCGCTGGTCCACCGTGGAGGACCTGGCCGCCGAGCTGGACGCGACCGGCAAGCTCGACGCGCGCCGCATTCGCCGGGTGGTGGGCGTGTGACCGCCGCCGGATCCGAACCCACCGGACCCGACCCCGCCGGACCCGACCCGGGCGTGTCCGCCCCGGGCGACTCCGGCCCGGACGGGGTGGGGCGGCCGACGCCGACGCGGATCGCGCGGATCGCGCAGGACGTGGTGCGGCAGACCCTGGCCGACAACGCCTCCGCCGGGCTCCAGCTCGCCGTCGCCGAGGTCGTCGGCATCAATGACCAGTACGCCGGGATGGTGCTGCTGACGTCCGCGCTGCGCAGCGGCAGGATCGGCGCCGACCGCACCGCCCGCCTCCACCAGGCGATGGGCGCGCGGCGGCGGGCGGAGCTGGCCGGGTGGGCGCGCGGCATCGCCGACGTGCTCGCCGCCGCCGGCATCGACCTGGACGACCGGGGCACCACCGTGGACGGGCTGCGCCGCTACGCCGACCTGCTCGACCCGCGCGAGCACGTCGTCGGCGTCCGCGTCGACGAGCAACTGCGGGCGTGCGCGGCGACCTGCTCATGCGGCTGGCCCAAGGTGCTCGGCTACACCGACCCGGGCGAGCTGCCCGCGGTGCTGGTGCGGGCCGGGCTGTGGGGGCGGCGGCACGAACGCGAACCCGACCTCGACCACCAGGACGAGCCGCAGGACGAGCCGGACACCGGCGACGCGGGCGGGGACGTGACGGCATGACCGCCGGCGACCGGCCCGACCCGCCCGCCCGGGACCTGCCCGACATCGCCGCCGCCGTCGCCCGGCTGGCCGACCAGCGCTACCGGCGCACCGTCGGCATCCAGCCCGCGGCCGTCGAACGCGCCCGGCAGGCAGCCGCGAACATGGCGCTGGCGACCGCCATCGGCAGGGTCGCGGGCGCGCTCGGCCCCGACTACGGGCCGCTGCGCATCCTCGCCGAGCACCTGCGCGTCGGCCGGCTCACCGGCGTCGACGTCGGCGACCGCCACCGGCAGGTGTTCCCGGAACCACGGGCCCGGCTGGTCGCCGACACCGTCCGCGACATCGCCCGCGTCCTGGCCGCCTCCGGCGTCGACCTGCTCGACGACGGGCGCACCGTCGCGGGCCTGTTCGCCTACGGCGACGCCCTCTCGCCACGCGAACACGTCACCGGCATCGCGCTGACCACCGGGGCGCTGCTGATGGCGACCGCCGGGTGCAGCAACTGCGGGTGGGGCGAGGTGTTCCCCTACGCGCGCCCCGGCGAGTCGGACCAGGCGCTGCGGGCCGCCGACGAGGCGGCCCGCGCGCACGAAGCCGACCCCGGCCGCACCCTTCCCGACGACACCGGCGACGACGCCGGAAAGGACATGATCCCGTGAACCAGCCCCCCGGCACCGATCCGCCCGCCGCGCCGCCGCCACCCGACGTCGGGGCCCTGGCCGCCCGCGTGGCCGACGCCTACGAGACCTCGCGCCACGCGACCGGCCCGCACGACCCGTCGCCGGACACGGCGTGCGCGGACGCGCTCACGGAGGCCGCGGACGTCGTGTTCGGCGCGCGTACCCCGGAAGCCACCACGTTCCGCGGCCTGGCCGTCCGCTTCCGCTCCTTCGCCGGGTCGGGCGCCGAGCTGGCCGCCGGCCACCTGGAGCAGTTCGGGCCGCACGCCCCGCCCGGCCGGGTGGCGTACGTGACCGCGCACGTGCGGCTGCTGGCCGACGTCCTGACCGCCTCCGGTGTGGACCTGCTCGACGACGGCCGCACCGTGGCCGAGCTGAACGCCTACGCCGACGTGTTCGCCGCGCACCCGCTGCACGACGCCGCGCCCGCCTCGCGCGGACCCCGACCCGACCCGCGCACCCTGGGCGGCGCGCTGAACCTGCTGCTGCCCGACTTCGTCGAAGACCTGCTCGACCGCGCCGCCGGCGACAGCCCGCCGGCCCACCGGCCGGCCGGCCACCCGCACCCCGGCCCCTCCGCCACGACCCCGCCACGAGAAGGACAGGACCGATGACCACCACCACCCCCGCCGGCTCCACCAACGCCGGCCCGCCGCCCGCCCGGCCCGAGCCGCTGTCCGGTCCGCGCACCACCCCCGACGGCCGCACCTTCCCGTGGGGCCCGATCGACGCCGTGCACACCATCGGCCCCTACGAGATCGTCGAGTTCCGCTGGGACGCCAGCCGCGGGCCTCGCGGCAGGTGGACCCAGCACGGCACCACCTTCTTCCACCCCTACGTCAACGGCTGCGACACCGAGCGCTACCACAGCACCCTCGACGGGGCGCTGGTCGACGCCGTCGCGTTCCGCTCCGAAGGCCCGAACAGCTCGGCCGGCTACTACTTCCTGCGCATGATCGGCGCGGGCACCGACGGGACGGACGGTGAGGGCGGTGGACGCGGCTGAGGCGTCGCGGCACGCCCGCGAGATCGCCGCCGACGTCGTCGGGGACCTCGACCCGGCGGGCCTGGCCTACGTCGTCGACCTCGATGTGGACGACGAGGCCCTGGACGCGATCCGGGGGGCGCTGGCCGACCTCGCGGCACGCCTGCGCCGCGAGCACCCCCACGGCGAGCACCCCGCCGGCGACCGGCCGGAGGAGGTGTCCGAGGACGACGGCCCCGAGGAGGAGCACGAGCCCACCGGGCGCATGGTGTGGCCGCCCGACGACGGGACCGACGGCGGGCGGCACGCGTCGATCGTGGTGTGCGACCGGGCGCGGTGCCGTACGTCGGCATCGGCGTGGGTGCGGTCGCGCACCGGCCACGACGGCACGTTCCTGCCGTTCCGGCACGCGAGGACGTGACAGGTAGCGGCTACCCTGAACGTCCCTCACCAAGGGGTGTGACCTGTGGAAACGCGGGTCACACCCCTACTTGCCAGCTACACCATATGTACATAAGATGTAACTGAACCCGATCCGTGTCTACCCACCGGAAGCGAGCGAACATGACCGATGTCGACGAGACCGACGCCGGTGTCGGACCACCGGTCGACCCCGACGACGAACTGCGCGCCGCCATCCGCCGCGTCCTGACCCGCGCCCGCCGGTCGACCGGACACGGCGCGCAGGACGCGGCGTCCGACCCGACCGAGGAGCTGACGGAGGTCTTCCGCGCCGCCCTGGTCGACCAGCAGGACGCCATCCGCGCCGCCCTGGAGGAACTGGCGCACGAGAACCACCCCGACAACTGGCCCGGCGACCCGGCCGACCGGCTCGACCACGTCACCCTCCGGCGGATCTCGCGCCGCCTGCACACCCGGATGCTCACCCACCGGGTGGTGTCCCGGCCCCAGGAACACCACCTGCCCCGGTGGCGCGAATGGTGGTCCCTGCTCACCGGGCGTCCGCTCGTCGCCGCCTGCGGCGCGGAGCTGACCGACCACCGTCGGCCCGGCCCCGAGTGCGTGTGGTGCTCCGCCGGGCGCTCCCGCTTCGGCTTCCGGCGGGCCCGGTGAGCACCGCGACCACCGCCGACCGCGAACCCCAGGCCGGGCCGCCGCTCGACCTGCACCACTACGGCCACGACACCGGCGACCCGCTCACCGGCCTGCACCTGGTGCACGGCGGGCCCGGCACCGGGAAGTCCGCGCTGGCCCACCGGATCGCGCTGCGCCACGTCGACCTCGGCGTGCCCGTGTGGCTGGCCGGCGGCGGGACCGACGACGCGCCCCACCCCTGGAGCAGCCTGCCCACGCAGGCCCGCTGGAGCGACCCGGCCGCCGCGCTGCAAGCCGTGTTCGCCAAGATCCGCATCGACGGCGGGCCGCTCCTGCTGGTCGTCGACGAGGCCGGCACCGCCCTGTTCGAGGGCGACGCCGGGCACTGGACGCGCTACCTCGCCACGTGGGGGCGCGGCCAGCTCGTCGGCGCGGTGCTGCTCACCCGGCGCATGAACCAGGTGCCGCTGGAGACGCAGTCCGCCGCCGCCACCGTGACCGTGTGCCCCGACGGGCGTACGGCACGCCGACCGACCGCACCGACCGACAGGACAGGAGACGCCGAAGGATGAGCATCGAGGACCAGCACCGGCACGTGCCGGTGGATCCGGCGACGCACGGGCCGCCCGTCGCCGAGGAGGGCCGTCACCGGGCGCCGCTGCGCCCGCGGTTCGGACCGCCGCCGGTGGCGCCCGAAGGGATGCCGCTGGGCGTGCACGTCGTGTACGGGCCGAACGGCTGGGGTAAGACGCACCTGCTCGCCACCACGGCCGAACGGCTCGACCGCAACGCGCACCAGCGGCGGCTGCCGTGGCACGACCGCGTCGAGGTGTGGGCGTTCGACGGCCGCGGGCGGCCCCCGTCGTGGCGCGGCGAGCTCACGCAGCCGCCGCGCACGGCCTGGATCGACCTGGACGACCTGGTCGAGGAGCTGCGGCTGCGGCTGGTCCCGGAGCACCCGCGCGCCCACGCGCCGCTGCTGGTGCTGCTCGACCACCTCGACGTCGGCCGCGACGGACTTACCCGACCGTCGCTGCTCGGCACGCTGCTCGCCCTCACGGAGATGACAGCGCGCCCGATCGGCGTCATGGTGTGCACCCGGACGCTCGCCGCGTTCGGCGAGGGCCACGACGTGGACCTGCTGCTGGCGGGATCGACCCTTACCCAGGTCGCCCGCTTCTCCCTCGCAGCAGGTCGCTGACCGGACCTCACCCACCCACCCGTCCCGACGACCCGACCGCACAGGCACCGGCCGATTCCCCAACCCCTTTGCACGAGGAGAAGCACGTCGCCATGAGCGCTGCCCGAAACACGCGTCAGATCAAGTTCCTGGGCACCATGCCCGCCGAGTTCACCCCCGACCCGCGCAGCGCGATGCTGTGGGTCGCCGAGCACACCCCCGCCGAGCAGGCCGGCACCGTCGCGATGGTGTGCGACGTCAACCAGCAGTGGGTCGTCGAGCTGCTGGCCGCCTACGCCGACCGGCCCGGCCTGACCGTGCTGAGGTCGGGGCGGTTCTCCGACTACGAGGACTTCACCGCCTACGACGTCGCCCCCGGCCACACCCTCACCCCCGCCGACGTCGCCATGAACCGGCAGGACGAGATCCGCGAGCGCCTGACCATCTGGCGGGAGCTGCGCGCCACCCTGCCCGGCTGGGAGGACGTGCCGTTGCAGGTGTCGCAGCCGCACCCGCTGGACCTGGCCATGTTCACGTTCGCGCCGCGCACCGTCGCCAAGGGCCTGCCGGCGTGGCCGCTGCTGCGGCACTTCCCCGACGTGACGCGGGCGCTGCGGCACCTGCCGGTGTTCGAGAAGGCCGTCGCGGACGAGATGAACGAGCTGGCCGCCGAGTTCGGCAACGACCTGGTGTGGAACGTCGAGTCGCCGGTGGGGACGCTGGCCGTGGTGCGCGGCCAGTCCTTCGGCATGGCCGGCCTGTTCGGGCGCATGATCGGCGGCCTGCTGGCGCGCGGCATCGAGCCGATGCCGCTGACCGGCCGGCTGGACCTGCACCTGTGCTACGGCGACTACCGGCACCGGGAGCTACGCGCCCCGCGCAACCTGCGCGCCGCGGTGGCCCTGCTCAACCCGATCACCGAGCGGCTGCTGCGCACCCGGGGCAGTCTGCCCGTCGTGCACATCCCCGCCGCCTACGGCCACCACGACGCGCCGCTCGACCCCGCCTTCTACCGGCCGCTGGGCGAGCTGCACCCGGCGTGGCGGGTCGTCGCGGGCGTGGTGTCCGGGGTGTCCGGGCCCGAGCACAGCCTGCGGGCGCTGGAGAGGTTCGAGGACGGCCTGGGCGCCACCACCGTGGGCGTCGGCACCGCCTGCGGTCTGGGGCGCACCCCGTCCGACGACGTCGAGCGCATCATGCGCACCCAGGTCGTCGCCGCGCAGGCCGACCTGGCGCACGTCGTCATGCGCTGACCCGCGCCCCCGCCGGTCGGCCGGTCTCCCGCCGGCCGACCGGCACCCTTCCCGACCCTCACGGAACGGACCCCGCATGACCCACGACCAGGAGCAGCCCGCCCGGCCGCACGACGGGCAGGAACCGGCCCCGCGCGGCGTGCACCTGCCCGACGCGTTCTTCGACTGGCTGTTCTCCGACACCGAGGCCGACCCGGTGCCGCCCGGGATGCCCACCCGCGTGCACGTCGTCCACGGCCCCGCCGGAAGCGGCAAGACCCGGCTGCTGCGCGAGCACGCCGCCGCCCTGCACCGGCACGAGCTGCCCCGCCCGCCCGAGGTGTGGCTGTTCGACCCCCGCGACGACGGGACGCGGCAGGCGATGTCCGCCCACCCGCCGAGGGAGTGGGAAGACCTCGACACGCTCGTCCGGATGCTCAACGTGCACCTCGGCGGGCAGCCGAAGGGAACCCGCACGCCGCTGCTGGTGCTGCTGGACCACCTCGACCCCGGCCCCGGCGGGCTGGGCGGCCCGCGGCTGATCCGCACGCTGATCGACGTGAACGAGCGGTGGACGCACGCGCCGATCGGCGTCCTGCTCACCGTCCGCGACCTCGACGAGTTCGACGACACCGAGACGATGTCCCCGGTCCTGCTCGCCGGCTCCACCGTCACCGCGCTGGAGCCCCGCCCGGACGGCGCACCCGACTCCCCGACCCGATCGACGGTCCCGGCGGGCACGCCGCGACCGCTGGAGGCATGAACAGCATGGCCATGAGTTCCTTCGCCGACGCGCAGGCGTTCAACGACCTGATCCACTACCTGCTGGGCGACGACCACGACGAGAAGAAGGCCGAGGACGCCGCCGCGCACCTGGCGCACGTCTCCTACACCAAGCTCCAGGCCGGGGTCACCCCCGAGACGGTGCGCGCCCGCTGGGCGTCGCGCCCGCTCACCGGCCGCCGGTTCACCGACGGCACCCCCGTCCCCGCCACCGTGCCCGCAGACGGTGCGGACGGCACCGCTGCGCAGGTGACGGCATGAGCGACGACGGCACGATCGGCGGTTCCGCCCTGCGCGGCGGGAACTTCGACCTCGACGAGGTCGTGACGCGCGTGCAGCTGGCGGGCGCGCACCTCGCCGTCACCAAGGGCGCCTGGTATCCGTCGCCCGCGCTGCACCTGCCCGACGAGGACGCCACCGCGTTCACCGGACGGCTGATGCACTCCACCCACAGCCCCTACGACCACCGCCGCTACCGGTCGTGCGCGATCGGCGAGCACCGCTCGTGCACCGACCGCAGCAGCGGCCCGCAGCGCGGCTGCCAGTGCCCCTGCCACGCCGACGTCGGGGACGACGGGCTGCCGAAGGTGCCCGTCGCCGCAGTCGCCGCGCTGCGCCCGGCCTACTCGCTGCCCGACACCACCGTGCGGCGGGTGCTCGGCGTGGCGCTGCGCGAGCAGCGCGCGGGCCGGCTGCGCAGCCTGGAGGACCTGCGGATCGCCCTGGGCCACGAGTACGGCTCGTACGTCGCGGACGGGTTCGTGATCGACGTCGCCGCGATGCTGGAGTTCGGCCTGCGCCAGGGCGAGGAGGACGAGGCGGTGCGGGAGCAGATCCGCGACTGGCGACTGCTGGCCGAGGCCGCGCGCATCCGCTACGAGGTCGACGGCGACACCCCGATGCCCGGCGACCCGGCCCGGCCCGACCGGGAGTTGCCGCTCGTCGCCCCGCCCGTGCCCGAGCAGAACCTGGACGGCCGTTTCGGGGACCTGGTGCCCTCCGGGGTGCTGCTGGGCGACTACCGGGCCCGCCGCGACGACACGAACGACCGCAACCTCAGCGACTTCCCGTTCGGGCTGCTGTTCGTCGGCACCGGCGTCGCCAGCGTCGTGCTCGGCGCCCTGGAGCCGCGCGACCTGCTGTCGATCGCCGTGGGCGTGGCGCTGCTGCTGTTCGGCTGGGTGCTGCTGTCCCTGCACGCCAAGGCGTCCGGGCGGCGCGCCGAGCTGGAGAACTGGCGGGCCGCGCTGATCGCCTCCGGGGTGCCGGCCGACGCCGTCGACGCCCCCGCCGACCACGGACACCCCGAGGACGGGCATCCCGAGGACGACGACCCCGAGGACGACCGGCACGGACACGACCGGCACGAGCGGGTCGACGGGCGGGACGGGGACAACGACACCCTTGCGCCGGGCGAGCTGGACTTCCTGGTGTTCCACGACGAGCGGCACCGCGACGGGCAGGACCAGGACGAGCAGGGCGACGAGCGGACGGGAGAGCGGGCATGACCGGATCGGGCAACGCCGAGATCGACGACGTGGTGGCGCGCGTGCAGGCCGCGGGCGGCACGTCCGCCGCCGCCAGGGGCAGGTGGTACCCGGCGCAGCCGCCGCTGCTGCCGGACGAGGACGACGAGGGCGCCGTGCGGTACACCGCGAGGATGCTGCACCCCACGCACGGCCCCTACGACCACGCGCGGCTGCGGCAGTGCGCGACCTCCTACCACCTGGAGTGCCCGGACGCGGTGCGGCCGGACGCCGAGTGCGGGTGCCCGTGCCACCGCGAGCCGGCGACCACCCTGGAGGTGCCGTTCGAGACGCGGCGGCGGCTGTCGGCGATCTACTCGCTGCCTGCCGCCACCTCCGACCGGGTGCTGGGCGTGGTGCTGCACGCGTACCGGCGCGGCGAAGTGCGCACCCTGGAGGGGCTGCGGCGCGCGGTGTCGCAGGAGTACGCCAGCCCGATCCCGCTGTCGTTCGCCACCGACGTGGCGTTGACGCTGCACTCGGCGCTGGAGCACTGCGCGCCCGACGACGCCGCCGCGTTCCACGTGATGGTGGCCGCGGGCGGCGACCACCTCGGCACCCGTGCCGCCCCCGCCCCCCGGCCCGAGCCCGAGCCCGAGCCCGAGCCTGCCGGTGGTGAGTCGGCGTCGTCGGTGGAGGAGGCGTTGAGGAACATGACCGACGCCCTGGGTCCGTACTGGGACCGGGTGCAGGCGCTGACGCCGCGCGGTGCCGCCCGTCGACTCCGGCCGCCGCTGGTCGCGGCGGTCGTGGCGGCCGGAGCGCTGCTCGTCGGCGTCACGGTGCTGTCGGCGGCGTGCGCGGCCGGGGCGTCGCTGCTGGCGACGTGGGCGACCCGGTACGCGGTGCGCGGGGCGCGGGAGGCCGAGCTGTGGCACTGGCGGGCGTCGCTGCTGCGGTTGGGCGTCACCCCGGACGTGGTCGACATCAAGGGGCAGCCGGGGAAGCGGCCGGCGCGGATGCCCGAGGACGACGCCCTGATCGGCGGCCTGGGGTGAGCACGGCCGCGCGAGCCTGACCAGGCTCGTCGACGGGGTGGGAAGGCCCGGTCGCCGGTACGCCGGCGGCCGGGCCTTTCCCGTGTCCGAGGGGTGGCGTCGAGAACGGTCGGAACGGCCCGAAAATGGCTCTGACCTGCGAGTTTCGTAGATCACATCTCATGGCTACCTACATCATATGTACATATGATGTAGGTAATTCACCAACCCTCACCCCACCGGAAGGGCATCGACGTGGCCGACGAGAAGATGATCGACAGGATCGCCGCGCTGCTGGAGCTGGCCAAGGACAAGCGCACCCCCGAGCACGAGGCCCAGGCCGCCGGGCGCATGGCCGAGAAGCTGATGATCCGCCACGCCATCGACGTCACGGTGCTGGCCGCACGCGGCGGCCAGGTGGTCGAGGAGGAGATCGTCCAGGCGCGGGTCGAGCTGCCCTCCCCGTACGCCAAGGAGAAAGGCTTCCTGCTCGCCGCCGTCGCCCGCTACATCCAGTGCAAGACCGTGCTCGACACGAGCAACGGGTGGCGCCAGGGCGCCGGGGCGTGGCTGCACGGCTACGAGAGCGACGTGCGCCGCACGCAGATGCTCTACGCCTCGCTCGTCGCGCAGGCCATGCGCGGGCTGCTGGGCCAGCAGGCCAGGATCGGGGAGGACGTGGCCACGTTCCGCTCCAGTTGGCTGCTGGGGTTCACCGCCGAGGTCGCCGCGCGGTTGAAGGTGGCGCACGACGAGGGCGTGGCCGAGATCGAGGGCAACGGCGAGCGCGCCGCGCTGGCGGTCGCCGACCGCACCAGCCGGGTGCTGGCGTTCGTCACGAACCTGTACCCGGAGACCAAGCCGGTGTCCATCCGCAGCAGCGGGTCCGGCCGCGCCGCCGGCCGCCGCGCCGGGCGCACCGCCGACCTGGGCCAGCCGCGTGTGCAGGAGGCCAACCAGAAGTCCCTGACCTGACCGTCCGGGGGGTGCCGGAGCGCCCGGCACTCCCCGCTCAGAACCTACATATCATGTACATCATGTGTAGGATGCGGGTGGTCGTTCCCACCCGCACCGACCGAAAGGCGACACCTCGCATGGACGCCGTCCCCCCGCCCCACCCCGACCTGGTCGCCGAGGAGATCGTCGACCAGAACGCCGCCGACGCCGGCGAGCTGCTGGTCCTGCGGGACTACCGCACCCTCGACGGCCTCTCCACCCGCGTCGTCGTCGAACGCGACCCCGCCCCGCTGCGGCCGTGCGCCCGCGCCGAGTCGCACCTGCGGCTGCCCGGCGGCGAACTGGTGCCCCTCGCCCAGGACCCGGGCACCGACGAGCTCGCCGTGCTGCCCGAGGACCCGCAACTCGTCGTGCCCCGGATGCGCGAACTGGCCGACCGGCTGCGCGCCGCCGCGCTGCACGTCCTCGACGAGACGAACGAGGGCGTCGTCCGCGACGAGCTGCACCACCGGCCCGGCAACCCCGTCCAACAGCTGGTGCGCTACCGGCGCACCGGCGGCGTGCTGCGGCGCGTCACCGTGTCCCGCTCCGGGAACCGGTTCAACCCCGACCCGTGCCGCACCGTCGTCGAGGAGTTCGGCGCCGACCGGCGGTGGAGCACCCTGCACCGCATGATCGGCCTGACCGGCTGGCACGCGCGCACCGTCGACCACGCCGAGACCAATCGGCAGCTGCTGGCCGGGATCGCCGACCGCGTCCACGACGAGACGGTGGCCCGGTGAGCGCCGGCGGGTTGGCGACGTGCCCGTTCCCGCGCTGCGGCTACCTGCCCGCCGGTGTGTACGACCTCGGCGTGCACCTGGTCGAGGGCCGCGACGACGACGCCCACCGCGGGGTGTTCGAGGACCTGCCCGCCCGCCCGGCCGTGCCCGCGCCGCGCGCCGTGCCCGCCGGGTCGACCCCGAAGCGGGTCGTACTCGAGGTCGCCGCCGGGCAGCCGTCCCCGGTCGACCGGCTCGGCGTCGACGCCCGCGTGCACCGGCACGTCGAGGTGTCCGGCACCGAACTGGTCACCGAGATGCCGTGCTGCCCGCGCGATCCGTTCACCAAGCGTGCCGGGCGCAGCGTCCGCGTCCCCGTCGACGGGGCGGCCGACCGGGTGTGGTGGGCGCCGTGCCAGCTGCACCGGCTGCTGTGGGAGCTGGTCGTGGACCCCGAGGACTACGACGAGGGCTGGAAGGCCCGCTTCGACTGCGTCGACACCACCGCGCAGGTCGCCCTGTCCCGCACCTACAACACCGCCCTCTAAACCCCGACCCGACCGGCCCACCGGCCCCGCACGGGGCTCCGACGTCACGGAGACGACGTGAACGACACCCACACCACCCCGAACCCCTCCGGGCCCGTCCCGGCCGCCCCGGAGGACCCGCGGGTCACCCTGGTCCGCGAGTGGTTCGAGGACAACGTCGGCACCCACCAGGCCGCCGACGCCGCCACCTCGGCGGTGCTGGAGCTGATCCGCGTCCACCCCGAGGCGCTGGCCGCGGTGATGGGCGCGATCCACCGCCAGGACGAGCACGCCCTGGGCGAGGCGCCGCCGCCTCCGGTGTGGTTCGCCGGCGACCGGGCGGCGTGGCGCGGCCGGGCCGTGGAGGTGCGCGTGGCTCCCCCGTACGTGGCGGTGGCGCCGCTGCCCGACGACGACACGGTGGTGGCCGCGCACCCCGACGAGCTCGCGCCGCTGCCGCCCGACCACCGCGCGCGGTCGACGTCGTGATGCCCGATCCGCGCAGCGCCTGGCGCACCGCGTGCCGCGCCCCGCACGACGCCGCCGGACGCGCTGCCGGTGTGGCTGCCGACCTGATCGCGGACACCCCGGCCGAGTACGGGGCGAAGGGCGTGGAGCTGTTGGTCGAGGCGTCGTCGACCGGTTGTGCCACCTCGATCCCGCCTTCGACCGCTCACGGTTCGTGATCATGTGTGTGCCGATCGCACCGGTCCGGAGCACGCCCGATCAGGTGGCCTGTGACGCGCGTGAGTGATTCCGCACAAGCGGGCCGATGAGGTCTGGTCAAACTCGCCGACGATCATCTACCCTGACGCCTGATCGCCATATCACTTACATCATATGCAGGAGAGACCGATGGGAGCAGAGACGATGGCCGTCGAACGCCGCAAGACGACCGACGCGGCCGGCAACAAGCTGCCGTCCTTTCGGGCGCATGACCGGGGCGGGCGGATGCGGGTCCGCGTGGACGTGGAGTACATGTACACGCTCGAACAGGCCGCCCGCGCCCTGGCCCGGTCCAACGGCATCCCGGCGGACCGGATCGGCGTGCGCGGCATCCAGATCCAACTCAACCGCGCCGCCTCCCAGGGCGACATCGGGCGCAAGCGCGACAGCGACGACGAGGACCTGGTGCAGACCTACCGCGACCTGCTGTTGAGGCTGCGCGTGTTCCCGAGCGCCGACCAGCCGGAGGACGACGACCGGCCGGGTTCGCGGAAGGGCGCCAACCGGAAGAGTTCGCCGAAGGACGCCGACGAGCAGGGGTCGGCACAGGACTGAGACAGGCCGATCGGGTGACGTGTCCCGGTCGGCCTCTTTCGCCCCTTGTACCTCCATTATATGTAAGTATGATGTAAGTAGTACCTCCATGAGGCACACCGGATGAACCACCCTGGAGACGCGACCATGACCCAGTGCGGAGCAACCACCGACACCCGAGACGGCCTCGCCGTGTGCATCACCGAACTCGACGGCACCCGCAACCACCCCGGTCCCCACGACGACGGCCACGGCCTCACCTGGGCCGACCACGCCCACACCCCGTCGCTGCCCGACGACCTGTTCGACGTCCTGAGCAACGACGAGTTCCTGACCGAGGACGCGGGCCTGGACCCGCGCTCCGCGCTCAACCTGCTCATCGCCGAGCTGGGCCGCGAGGACCGGCCGTCGGTCACGATCCAGCGCCGGGAGCCGTGATGAGCCTCCACCACCAGCCCGAGAACGGCCCCGGCCCCGTGCTGGTCGACCACGACCCGCGCGGCGACCACGTCGTCACCGGCGTCTACGGCCTGGTCGACCTCGGCTTCGGCGCCCGCACCCATGTCGTGTTCGTGTGGGCGCAGGCCGCGCCCTACGTGGTGCGCGGTTTCTTCACCGACCCGCGCAACGGCGTGCACCGCACCTGGGACCTGGCGCGGCAGACGCTGTGCGACGGCAACGACGACCTCGACGCCGACGTGCGCGTCACCTGGGACGGCGACACGCTGCACCTCACGCTGTGCTCGCCGTCCGGGCGGGCCCGCCTGGACCTCGACAGCGCCTGGATCGGCCGGCTGCTGGCCGCCACCTACGACATCGTCCCGGTCGCCGCCGAGTGGGCCGGTGGCGACTTCCCGTTCGCCGTGCTCGCCGGCGAACCCGACCGCTCCGGCCACCGCCGGCCCGGTGACGCGACCGCCGGCGGCACGCCGACCGCGCCGGACCCGGACGACCTGCCCGCGCCGCCCGCCGACGTCGACCGCGACGAGCCGGGGCGGGACGCCGGGGGGTGCCGGTGGTGAAGGTCTCCACGCCCGCCGACGTCCTGGCCGCCGACATGGCGGTGGAGTGGATCCGCACCGCCGTCCACGAGGCCGGACACGCCGTCGCCCTGGCCGCGCTGGACCTGCCGCTGCACGAGGTGTGGGTGCGCCTGGAGCCGGTGACGAAGCTGTTCGGCGAGAACTCCTGGCGCGTGCGCGGCTGCGCCGAGGTCGCCCCCGGCGGCGGGCAGGTCGACGTCGAGGACGCCGACACCGACACGTGGATCGTGGCCACGATGGCGGGGCCGGAGGCCGAGGCGCGCTGGCGGATGCGGCAGGAGGGCGTGTGGTTCGCCTGCACCGCCCGCAGCCTGGTCGCCGCCTCCCCGTACGTGCGCGGCGACCTCGACGAGATCCGCGACCTGCTGGGCTCCCGGCACTCGACGCTGATCCGCGAGACCGCGCAGGCGCGCACCGCCGAGCTGCTGGGCCGACGGTGGATGGCGGTCGTCCGGGTGGGCCGCGCCCTGGCCGAGTCCGGCCGGCTGACCGCCGGTGACGTGCGGGGGCTGATGTGAGCCGCCACCACCGCGCCGAGGCCACAGGCCACGGGGACGGGTTCCCGGCCACCGTGGTCGCCGCCGACATGCAGGTCGAATGGGCGCGCACCGCGATGAACACCGCCGGGCACGCCGTCGCCCTGGCCGCACAGGACCTGCCGCTGCACGAGGCGTGGCTGCGACTGGAGGAGATGCCGCCGAGGTTCCGCGCCGGCACGTGGCGGGTCCTGGGCCGCGCCGAGGTCGCCCCCCGCCACGGCGAGGTCGACCTGGAGCCCGCCGACACCGACAAGTGGATCGTCGTCAACGGCGCGGGCCGCGAGGCCGAGGCGCGGTGGCGGGTGGAGATCGAGGGCGCCCGCCTGCTGTGGTGGGCGCGCCGCCTGGTGCACCGCTCCCCGTACGTGCAGAACACCCGCGACGAGGTGGAGCAGCTGCTCGCGCTGCCCGCCGCGACCCTCACCGCCGCGACCGCCCGCACGGCCACCCGCGCGTTCGTCGACGAGCACTGGGCGGCGATGAACCGCGTCGCGCACGCCCTGACCCGCGACGGCCGGCTCTCCGCCCGCCAGGTCCACGCCCTGACCCGGCCGGACGCCCCCGAACCGACCTGACCACCCCGACCCGAACCGACCAGGAGGAGCACCGTGGGACAGCGCACCAAGCCGTGGGCCGTGATCATCGACGACGAGCGCACCGAGTACCGCAGCAAGACCGCGGCGTACGCCGCGGTCAACCCGGCCCGCGACGCCGGACAGGCGGTGCGCGTCGAGGAGTGGGACAGCTCCCGCGACGAGTGGGCCCACTACGAGAGCCACAACATCGTCGGCGCCTGAGCGCC
Source organism: Saccharothrix sp. HUAS TT1 (assembly GCF_040744945.1). NCBI lineage: Bacteria > Bacillati > Actinomycetota > Actinomycetes > Pseudonocardiales > Pseudonocardiaceae > Saccharothrix > Saccharothrix camelliae. The sequence continues at coordinate 196,750 of NZ_CP160454.1, forward strand.
GGCACCTTCCCCAACCCGGAAGCGAGACCTACCCATGAACAGCACGCTCCGCGCGGCCGTCATCGGCACTGCCGCCGCTGCCGCCGTCGCCTGCGGCACCACCCCGGCGGGCACCACCCAGCCCGCCACCACCACGGCGTCCGTCGTGTGGCTCGCCGACGACGTCCTCACCGGCGAAGGCGTCACCTCCCTGACGTGCGAGTCGTCCACCGACCAGGACTACGAGCGGGTCGTCCTGGTCCCCGTCGGCGAGACCACCCCGGCCGAGGGCGAGCCGTGCCCGGCCGGCTGGGTCGAGCTGCGCGGCCCGCACCGGCAGACCCTCGACGAGAAGAAGGCCGAGTCCGGCCGGCCCGCCCGCCCCGCCACCACCACCACGACGAAGCCCGCCGCCGGCGCGACCACCACGACCACGACCCGGGCCGGGCGGCCCACGACCAGCACGCCGCCGGCTTCCCGGTCGGCGCGGCCGACGACATGACCGGGCACCGCGTGGACGACCACGCCTACGCGCACCGCGGGCAGCCGCACCACCTGCTCGTCGCCGACGACGCGCTCACCGTCGGCGACGTGCTGCCCGAGTTCGGCGACGACGACCAGCCCCACGCCGCGACCCGCGACCCGCGCGCCCTGCCGGTGACCGAGTCGCTGGAGACCCGGGTCGACGACCTCGGACTGCCCGCGCTGCTGTTCGGCGCGGCCGGACAGCCCTCCGTGCGCATCGCCCTGGTCGACCCGGTCGGCACCGTCCGTCCGCACGCCACGCTGTGCTGGCCCGAGAACCAGGAGGAGCCGCCCGACCGCAGGCTCGTCGACGACCCGGCCACCCCGCTGGGCGCGTCCGGCGGATGGCGGATCACCGGGTTCCTGCCCGACCTGGCGCCGCTGCTCGGTCCGCAGGCCGAGCGGATCGTCGACCTGGTGCGGCAGCGGCAGGCCGGGAAGGGCCACCACCCGTTCTACCGGCGCGTCCTGGACGTCGAGTGGGAGGAGCTGGGCGCCGGGTACGCGACCGCGCTGCTGGACACCGCCGTGCGGGCGCTGCACGCCCGCGGCCTGCCCGGCGGGTGGTGGGCGTCGAACCTGCCCGCCACCGAGTGGAACCTGGAGGTCGTCGCCCTGGCCGCGCGCGACCTGATCGGCTCGGTGATGTCCGTCCCCAGGTGGAACCAGGACGCCTACGACGACATGACCCGCGCCTGGTGGATGCCGTTCGGGCCGCTGCATCCCGACGACGCGCCGCCGCGCACCCGGGCCGCCGCGCTCGCCGCCCTCCGGGCGGTCGGCTGCGGGAAGGCGGGGTAGCCGTGGGGCTCACACCGATCTCGTGGGCCGGGCAGACGTGGAACTACCCGGCCAGCGGCTGCACCAAGGTCTCCGAAGGCTGCCGCTTCTGCTACATCGAGAAGACGACGCCGTTCCGGGTGCAGCACATCCGGTTCGACGACCCCGGCGACGGCCGCATGGTCGGCGCGACCACCGGCGTCACCATCCACCCCGACCGGCAGCTGGCGCCGTTCGGCGTGGCCGAGCCGACCCGCTGGTTCGTCAACTCCATGTCCGACCTGTACCACCGCGAGATCGGCGTCGAGTGGATCGCGCGGGCCTTCGCCGTCATGGCGATGACCCCGCACCACACGTACCTGACGCTGACCAAGCGGCCGGCGCGGCAGCGGGCGCTGCTGCGGTCGCACCGGTTCGTCGCCCTGGTCGCCCGCATGATGGGCGAGCTGGCCGCGGTGCGCAAGGTCGCCAAGGGGATCGCCGCCGGCCGCTACCGCACCGACCTGGTGTGGCCGCTGCGCAACCTGCACGTCGGGGTGTCGGTGGAGGACCGCAAGTCCGCCGACGAGCGGCTGCCTGCGCTGCTGGACACGCCCGGCGAGGTGCTGTGGGCGTCGTTCGAGCCGCTGCTGGAAGAAGTCGACCTGGCCGACGTGCGGCACCGCGAGGGCGAACCGGCGCTCGACGTGTTCGGGCGCGGCCTGGCGTGGGGCGTGATCGGCGGCGAGTCCGGCGCGCTCGACGTGGTGCGCGGCATGGAGCAGGCGTGGGCGGACCGGCTGCTCGCGCAGTACGCCGCCGCCGGGGCGCCGGTGTTCTACAAGCAGACCGGCACCGTCCTGGCCCGCCAGTGGGGTCTCAAGGACCGCAAGGGCGAGGACCCGGCCGAGTGGCCGCACCCGTACCCGAGGCAGTACCCGCACCTCGCGCTCGCGTCCTGAGCGCACCCATCCCCGTGTTGCGCGGGGTCCGGCCGCCACGTCTTGGCGGGCACAGCGGCCGGACCCCGACCCGGAACTCCCGAAGGAGCCACACCAGTGTCCACCACCACCGGCACCGCGACCCGCCGTCGGCGCGTCGCCCCCGGCCCGATCACCCGGTTCGTCCCGCGCGCCGCGCCGGTCAGCGACGAGGAGGCGCTCCGCGCCTGCGCCTGCCGCTGCCGCACGGTGCGCGGCACCCACACCGTCGGCGACTGCGAGGACCACCGCGCCGGCATCATCGGCCGCTGATCCGCCACCCCCGACCCGAGCAGAGCAGGAGCGATCCCGTGAACGACCTCAACCCCGACGACGAACCGGCCAACCTGTACGTCGACACCCTCGGCAACTCCGTGCCCGAGACCGGCCAGGAGCACTACGAGCAGTCGATGCGGCTGCTGCACGACGCGCCCGCGAGCGGCGACACCACCAACATGCTCATCGCCTCCCTGGTCCACATGGTCGGCGCGCTGGCCAAGCACCACGGCGCCGACCGGCCGGACGGCCCGTACCTCGCCTGACCACGAATCGCCCGTCACCACCACTCCAGCCGGGCACCTCCGCCCGGCCCACACCCTCAGGAGCACCCGTGCCACCCACCGACCGACCCACCGACGAATTCACCGTGCTGACCGCGTTCGACGTCGCCGCCGACCTCGCCGCAGGTCTGCGCGACGGCCACCAGCCGCCCGGCATCGCCTACAGCGTCGACGTCGGCCTGGACCACGCGATGGTGACCGTGCGCGCCGACGACGACCCCGGGACCGGCCGCCGGCGGCGGTTCGGGATCTTCGTGCAGGAACTCGACGAGGACGACCTCGCGATCGGCCCGGTGGTCGAGCGGGTCGTGTCGCCCGGGGCGCCCGACGACGAGCCGGACGTGCCGCCCGCGCACGAGCTGCTGGGGCGCATCGTCCGCGCCCTCGACCTCGCCCTGGAGCACCAGCACTACCGGGGCGCGGCGCTCACCGCGGACCAGAAGGACTTCGTCATCGACCGCATGGTGCGGATGCTGGCCGAGGCCGAGTACCCCGCGTTCGTCGACCTCGCCCGCAGCGGGTTCGGCGGCTGGAACGAGGGCCGGCCGCCGCGCCCGATCGGCCGCGACGACGTCGACCCGGGCGAGGCCCGCAGGACGATGCGCGTGGCGCACGTCAACGGCACCCCGGTCGTGGAGTGGGACCTGTCGAGGTTCGGGCCCGACCTGGCGCTGATGCTCACCGCGGACGAGGCGCGCAGCGCGGCGGCCGGGCTCGCCGAGGAGGCCGCGTCGGCGGACCGGATGCCCGCCGCCCTGCCGTAGCGACACGCGTTCCCGCTGGTCACGGGGCCGA